>CAMAYP010000054.1 GCA_945862415.1 Chryseobacterium gleum
GTCCCCAGTCCCCAGTCCCCAGTCCCCAGCTGTAACAAACCCGAACCTAATACGTCACACTCCTAGAAACACATGACAAGAGGGGAATACAATACCACAGTCGACCGATACGCCAACCGCGTCTTCGCCTTTGTTTTCAAGCAATTGAAAGACCGTGAGCAGGCGCAAGACATCGTGCAAACGGTATTCGGAAAGATGTGGGAGAAGGTGGATACCATCGATGCGGCCAAAGCGAAGTCCTATCTTTTTACAGCGGCTTATCACGGCATTGTCGATTGGTCGCGCAAGCAAAAATCGAAGCACAAAGCCATGATGCACGTCGAAGGTGGAGTGGAAATTCAAGACCACAGCGACGAGCTCCGTGTGCTCCTCAATCAAGCAGTTGATACTCTTCCCGAAGTGCAAAAGCAACTCATTCTATTGCGCGATTATGAAGACTATGACTATTCACAAATAGCTGAGATAACAAGCCTAAGCGACACCCAAGTGCGAGTGTACATCTTCCGCGCACGTCAAACCTTGAAATCATTCATCACCCAACACTGGCCCTCATGAACATTAGCCCCGGAAATATCGAAGCCCTACTCCTCGACGCCCTCGAAGGAAGGCTCTCCGTTGCCGATGCTGAGTTAGTATGGGCTGCGCTCGAGGGCCATCCCGAATGGGGCGTGAGCTGGGATTTCGACGACCGCGATCTGCCGCGTTTGTCGCCCGATGAGGTGCCCGCTATGGACTGGTCGGGATTGAAAAAGGAAGTGGTAACCGATACCGAAATAAGTCAGGCCCTGCGCCGCGACCGCGATCTTCATTTGCTTGACTCTGGAGTGAAGCAATCGCTCTACCGCAGCGAAGAACGAAGCATCTGGCGCTATTGGGCCGCTGCTGCCAGCGTGGCGCTGGTCATCGGGTTGATATGGTGGGGCAACAAACCGACGGATCCTCCTGCGTTCGCAACTCAAGCGCAACAGAAGCAACTGCCTTCAACGGAATCATCCATGCCGGCAATAGATACAACCTCAGTCACAAGTGCCCAAAACCCCTTTGAAGAACTTAAAGCTGTTACCTCGACAGTAGAAACAATTCGTGCATTCGTGTCTGGAAACCAAATCATCGAAACCTGCAGCGGGCCTCCGGAGCCCCTAAATGCAATGGATAATCGCGTCAATGAACCTACGCAAAACAACACAGAAAACATCGCGCAAGTTCCCGATAGCACATCGATAGAAGCACCCCTTGAACTTCCATTCAAGATGCAGGAAATACCTCAGCAAAGAACCTACCTGGCACAACACATTAAATCGAATTCCCAAGAAGTATCCTCTGAACCACTCACGCCTGCGCAGTGGCTCAAGATGAAGGCCGACCAATTTCTCCGACGCGCCGAAGCAGACGGTACCCTGCCCACCGTGCGACGTGAAAAGGAAACCTTCTCGCTCGAATGGGGATCACTATCCATCAACACTCATTAAAAAACGAAAGACATGAAATACTCAATCAAACTGTGGATCACCGGCATAGTTATGCTTACCACAACCGCTTTTCGCGCCAATGACTTCAATACGGCAATAGCCGCAGAAGCCATTGACACCATGAAGAAAGACACCGTCAACATCAAAATGGGGAGTACCACCTTTCTCGTCATTACCGACGAAGATAGCAATGACACATTGAAAATAGACGGGAAATGGGAGTCACAAAAAAAGCACGCTGAAGACTATGCATGGTGCGGCATCGATGGCTTTCAAATCGGTGCCATCGGGTTGTTCACCCAATCAGGCAACCTTGCATTCGCTGACCGCCCAGATTTAGCGCTGAACACCGCCCGCTGTTCCATGCTCGGATTCACACCATTCGGAAAAGAGGCGGAAATCATCAAAGACCGTTTGCGTCTGGCTGCCGGGCTTGGCTTCCAATTCGAGTCGTATGCCTTTGACAAAAACGTTCGAATCACCGATGAGCCCTCCCTTCAAGGCATAGAAGACACTATTCGCGATTACCGCAAAAACACACTCAACGCCAACTACGTGACGTTACCCGTGGTGCTGCAATTCAACACCAAGCACAATCTGGACAAGTCATTTCACATCGCCGTGGGCGTCATAGCCGGTTATCGCATCAGCTCCAACATGACATATAAATGGTCGGAAGACGCACGCCGCCAGCGTGAGCGCCTGCGCAACGACTATGCGCTCGAACCCTATCGCCTCAGTGCCATAGCACAAGTCGGAATTGGCAATGCCATGATCTGGGCCCAATATGATTTGACAATGAAGTTCACGGCAAACGATAATGCCATTATGGTCGTAGGGGCAAAATCAACCCCCGAGGTATACGCCTGGTCTGCCGGCATCAACATACCATTCTAAAAAGCCTGTGATTTTCACGCTCATGCATTCGTTTAATTTTTCAATTCCGCCCAATAGGTTCAAGCAAATCTATCGAAAGCACGCATGATAGTTCATTCGATGTAAATCAGCTGAAATCACTTACCTTCGAGCGCAGGTGAGGTGTTATAGCCTTGCTTCGTGAATAATGAAAAACAACGAACCCGCTGAATCAATCGCTGATTGGACTAATTGCAATGCTTGCAAAAGTTCTCGCCACAGCTTTTACATTACAACTGGAGCGATGATGTCTTCGGAAGACTCGAGTGCTTTCACCTTTCATCGCTGCGACACATGCGAATCTGTTTTCCTGATAAACCCTGTTCAAGAGGAGGAGTTACATTCATATTACACTGAAAACTATCTCCCCTATCGCGGGGCCGAAGCTTGGGGAATGTACGCCCCATTCGTTGCATGGGACGACCGAGTATTAAATAGAAAGAGGGTCAAAATGACCTTAGGGCATATCCCAAAAGCTAATGAAATCCATGTGTTGGATATTGGATGTGGCAAGCCAGATTTTCTTGCCAAACTTTCAAACATGCTAAAAGTGAACGCCATTGGTGTCGATTTTACAGCAGCACAATGGGACAATCCCGCTTACAAACATTTAAGTCTTATAGAAGGAGATTGGCGCACAACTGAGTTGCCATATTCGTTCGATCTTATCACGGCGTGGCATTATCTGGAGCACGACTATAAACCGCTAGAAACTATTGAAAAGTGCTACAAACACTTAAAGCCCGGAGGCACGCTCATTATTGAAGTTCCTATGTATGAGGGACTATTGCAGAAACTGCAACGTGAAACATGGCAAGGATGGCATTCACCAAGACATTTGACGCTGTTTAGCTTAAGAAGCTGGAAGAAGATGTTTCCCGATAAACAATGGCAAATTGTGAAACACCGTCGCTATGGCACCCTATCGGCATTCACATTGTGGTGGCTTGGGCGACAAGAACGAAAAAAAATTCAGTGGGGCGATTCCATGCAACATAAATTTTGGAATTTGGTTGCATGGAAAGTGCTCCTATCGCCCTTTTTTCTATTGGAAAAACTCATCCCTATGGGCGTTCAGATCATTATTGTTAGAAAAAAGTAAAAATGACAAATCAAATTACTACCGTAGTAGTATTTCATGCAGACACAATGCTCAATAGGTTTTGGGCATTTCAGCAGATACCGCTCGCTCCAATTCATCTGCGCAATGTTGAGGGACTGACCTTTATTAAATCAATGGGATCAGGAGGTGGTAAAGGATTTGACTTCACGCCTAGTTTCGGCACGTACGCATGGCTTTTGGTTTGGGATACTCAGCAACATGCGGAACGTTTTTTTGCCAACCATCGCTATTTTTTACGCTACAAGACAAAATGCAATTCGGTACAGACTTTCTTTCTTAAAAACGTTATCTCGCATGGCAAGTGGTCCGGATTGGATCCATTTCAGAAAGGTGCTGAGCTAGACGAATTTAGTAAAGTGGTAGTGCTTACACGTGCTCGCATAAAATGGAATCGGCTATGGCAATTTTGGAGCAAGGTTGGAAGAACAGCCAACGAGTTATATAAATTCCCGGAATTGGAATTTGCAATTGGAATAGGAGAATTACCCTTTATTCAACAAGCAACCATCAGTGTTTGGAAAAACTACGAGGCGATGAAGCATTACGCATACACCGACGAAACGCATCGAAATGTCATTCAACTAACCAGAAAGTATCAATGGTATAGCGAAGAGCTTTTTGCGCGCTTCATTCTCGTTTCAGAAAACGTGTATTCACGCGACGGAATTTCGGATTCCTAAGCGACATTTAGCCGCTGAAAATGAATATAATTTACCTTTATTTTAACATAACCTAGGGAGGATCTTTTCGACCTTCGCCCGCTAAATCAAAACCATGAAAAAAGCGCTTCTTTCTCTACTCGTTGCATGCTCCGTAAGCCTGTTGAACGCTCAAACCGCATCTGAAATCATCCAAGCCAGCCAAGATGCCATGGGCGGCAAAAACTGGAGCAACATCCAGGGCTTGAAATACAACGCTAACCTAGAGCAAATGGGGATGAAAATTCCGCTCGAAGTGGTTCAGCTGCGCGATGGTCGCATGTATAGCAAGGTGACTTTCCAAGGCATGGAAATCATGCAAGGAGTATATGATGGTGAATCGGTGTGGAGCATCAACTTTATGACACAGAAAGCCGAGAAGGCCGATTCGGAAACAACCGAAAACACCAAGCGCACCTGCAAAGATTTTCCATCTGCTCTATTCTGCGCTGAAAAATCGGGCTACACGGCCTCACTCGAAGACGAGGAAACAATCGACGGTGTTGCTTGTTATAAAATCAAACTCGAGAAGAAAGCCCAACTATCGGAAGGAAAAGAAGTGCCTAATGTGGAGTACTACTTCATTGACAAAGATTCCAAAGCTATTATTATGTCCGAATCAGAAATCACTTCCGGCGAAATGAAAGGCAAGATCGCACAAACGAAATACAGCGACTACCAAGAAGTGAACGGAGTCTATGTAGCATTCGCTCAAACCATGGGTATCAAAGGTGGAGAATCACAAGCCATCACCTTCGAAAAGGTAGAAGCCAACCCAACGGTTGCAGATGCCACGTTTAAAATGCCAACAGAGTAAGGGCGAAGGGCGAGGTGCGAAGGGCGATGGATAAGCACTCCTGGCCTCCATTCATTCCCTATTAATCCAACCCCAGTGCCCAGTCCCCACTACCCATTACCCATTACCCAGTCCCCAGTACCCAGTCCCCAGTCCCCAGTCCCCAGTCCCCAGTCCCTAGTCCCCAGTCCCCAATGAACAAACTCACCACCCTTACCCTATTCAGCCTCGCGCTCAGCGCCTCACTCTCAGCCCAAGACACTCCTCTGATTGCAGGCGATTACTTCGGCGACATGAAAGCGCGCCACATCGGTCCGGCACTCATGAGCGGCCGTGTAGGCGATATTGAAGGCCATCCCACCAACTCCGAAATCATTTACATAGGCGCTGCAGGCGGTGGTGTATGGAAGTCGCAAGATGCAGGCGTGACCTTCAACCCCATCTTCGACGAGTATTGCCAGTCCATCGGCGCTATCGCCGTTTCACCTTCCGACCCCGACAATACATTGTGGGTAGGTACCGGCGAAACCTGGACGCGCAACAGCGTAACCATTGGCGATGGTATATACAAATCTTCCGACTCAGGTAAGAGCTGGAAAAAAATGGGCCTCGAAAAAAGCGAACGCATCAGTGCGATTGAAGTTCATCCAAAAAACGGAGACGTAGTCTATGCGGGTGTGATGGGTGCATTGTGGAGCAACAGCGCCGACCGCGGTGTTTACAAAACAACCGATGGAGGGAAAACCTGGAACAAGCTTTTGTTCGTCAACGAAACGACGGGCTGCTCCGAGCTTATCATGGATCCAACGAACCCCGAGGTGTTGTATGCAGCCTTCTGGGAATTTCGCCGCACAGCCTATTCGTTCAATTCAGGAGGACTAAGCAGCGCATTATACAAGACAGCAGATGGCGGTAAGACCTGGAATAAAATCCACGCGGGCTTCCCTGCCGGTAAACTCGGTCGCATTGCTGTGGCCATGGCTCCTTCCAACAGCAACATACTCTATGCGGTGGTGGAGGCCGAGAAAGACAAAGGATTGTACCGCTCAGACGACGGTGGCGCGAATTGGAAATTCCTCAACGGCGATTTCGGATTGGTCGTTCGTCCGTTCTACTTCTCGCGTATCACTATCGACCCAAAGAATCCGGACATCGTTTACAAAGCTGGACTCTATGGCTACATGAGCCGCGATGGAGGAAAAACCTTTAAGAGCATGGGGTCGATGCACTCCGATATTCACGACTATTGGGTGGATCCCAACGACTCGCAGCGCGTGTTTGCCGCTACCGATGGCGGCGTGTATCGCAGCACGAATTCCGGCACAACCATGCAAATCGTCGAAAATCTTCCGCTTAGTCAGTTCTACCACGTAAGCATCGACAACCGCGAGCCGTTCTTTGTGTATGGCGGATTGCAAGACAACAACTCGTGGTTCGGCCCGAGCGACAGTCCCGGCGGAATTGAAGCGCGCGACTGGGAACTCGTGGGTCAGGGCGACGGATTCCGCGTGTACCCGCATCCTTCACAGCCCCATGTGGTGTATTCCGAAATGCAAGGTGCAGAGCAAGTTTGGCGCTATGACACGAAAAGCCAGCAACTGAAAAACATTAAGCCGTTCGCAGGACAAGGCGACCCCAAGCTTCGTTTCAACTGGAATACGCCGTTTACCACCAGTGTGCACAACGCCAACCGCTTGTACATCGGAAGTCAGTTTCTGCACCTTTCGAACGACCGCGGCGACACCTGGAAAAAGATATCGCTCGATTTGACGACCAACAATCCGGCGAAGCAAATGCAGGAAGCATCGGGAGGAATTTCGGCCGACAACTCCGGTGCAGAAAATCACTGCACCATCTTCACCATTGCAGATTCACCGAAAAATGAAAAGGTGATTTGGGTAGGCACCGACGATGGTCAGATACAGGTAACGCGCGACGGCGGCACAACCTGGACCAACGTTACAGCCAACGTTATCGGATTGCCCGCCAACACCTGGTGCTACCACATCGAAGCCAGTGTGTTTGGAGAAGGCACTGCGTACGCGGTGTTTGAAGGACATACCACAGGCGACTTTGCACCTTATCTCTTCAAAACGACCGACTATGGCGTCACCTGGAAATCGATTACAACGAGTGAGATTACGACGTTCATCCGCAATGTGCAGGAAGACTTCTCGAATCAAAACCTGTTGTACGTAGGCGCTGAAAACGGCTTGTACATCACCCTCGACGGCGGTGCACACTGGTCGAAGTTTACCAACAACATGCCCGCTGTGGCCGTGCATTACCTCGAGCTCGACGCCAAGAGCAAGAGCCTGGTGATGGCCACACACGGGCGAGGCATTATTATACTCGACCACACCGATGTGTTGAGCGAGCTCACCCCGAAAGCTATGCAAGCAGCTGTGTACTTCTTCCCTACCCGTCCGTTTGTGATGAGCGAGAAATCGTCGTTTGGCGGCACCAGCACCGAGCATCAATTTGTAGGCGACAACCCAAGCGACAACGCTCGCATCTCCTACCTCTTGCCCAAGCGCCACACATTTGGCAAGATGAGCATGGAAGTACTCGACGAAAAAGGTCAGTTTGTAGCCAAGCTGGAGCCCGGCAAGCAGAAAGGAATCAATACGGTGGAATGGAGCTTCAACAGTCGCGCACCGAAGTCGGCCAAAGGCAAGACACTCGCCGGAGGTGCTTTGTTTGCCCCACGCGTAAAAGCAGGAACCTACACGGTGAAGCTAACCAAGGGCAATGAAACGTTCGAAACGAAGATTACGACCATCTACGACCCACAGTCGCCGTTCACCTTGAAGGAGCGCGAAACACAGCAGCAGGTTACACTCGACCTGTTCAACTTCACGGAAGACCTCGCCTACCTGGTGTATCAGATCGACACGTGGGATGCAGCTCTGGAAGAACACACCAAAGGACAATCGAAACCCGCGAAGTATGCGGCATCCCTCAACACCGGCCTCGACGCCATCCGCGAAGTGTGTGTGGTAACCAAAGGCGACAACTACGTAGGCACTGGCGAGCCTCGCCTGCGCGAGAAGCTCGGCGATATTTACAGCACGATTGGCAGCTATTACGGCGCACCCTCATCGTCGCAACTCGAGAATATTGCCGCGTTGAAAACAGACTACACTAAACAACTCGCAGCCTTTGAAAAGTTGAAAGCCGGCGACTTGAAAAAGTTTGAGGCTGAACTGGCCAAGGCCGGCAAGCCGGCGGTAGTGGTGAAATCGAAGGAAGAGTTTTTGAAGGAAGATTGAAGTTGATGTGATTTAACCACGAAGGCGCAAAGAAAAAACTCCGGTTATTTCTTTGCGCCTTTGCGGTTTAATATATTAATCATTGACGAGGCTGTTTCTATCGCCGGCCTCGACCTCGAATAATAATCTGCAAATGGCCCCCACTACCTATTTCGCCCTATCGTGTATATTCGTATCGATAAGCGAAACAAAACCGGATTTTGTAGCGCATATAAATGAGTTATAGGCAAGCGTAACAGACGACACAACAACCATTAAACTGACAGAAAATTATCGAAACGACAGGACGACATATAAACTTAAAAGCGGACTTTTTTCCGACACGACAGCCCAACGCTTCGTGTTTTATTTTTTTTGCCGACCCGCATTTTTTAAAAACAATTTTAGCCAGACGCACAAGTGGCACATTTGGTTTTGCCCCGACACACAAAGCCGACCCTTCGGCAAAACCAAAAGAGCCACTTTTTAGCCAACGCACCGACTTAAAAACGTAAATTAGCGAATTCATATAAATGACGAAATGAGTAAAGAAAATTCAATAGACCAGTTAAAGTTTTTCCTAAAGGAAATGTTCCAATTCAACGCAAATGACTTGGACTTTGGGATTTACAGAATATACAATCTGAAACGCAAAGAGATTGAAAACTTCATTGACGGGAAAGACGAGCAATGTCTTGAACCTATCATCAACAAAACCCTTGAACTGGTAAGCAATATTGAAAAGCAAGTTGAGTTGTCAAGTCTTTCAAATTATCTAAAAAAATTCAATCAGGAAGGTTTGGTAAACGACCCTGCGGTAAATTTCAAAGAAATTCAAACATTGATTGATTTCAGTAAAGACGATTCAGAAAAAGAAAACCTTTCTACTGCTCTTACTGCTTCGACAAAGGAATTCAACATTACAGACGAGATTAAGGATAAAATATACAACCACATTCTCGGCTATTTTGAAATGTATTATTCCAACGGAGATTTTGGTTACAATAACAGAAGCCGCAGTTTATACAAAGTGCCATATGAAACCGACTATGACGGCAATGACACAATGTTTCACTGGAAACATAAAGGCAGTTTATATATTAAAACAGGAAATTCATTTAATGCAATCAAGTTTAAACTAAAGCATCTTAACAAAGAATTTGAGTTGCGATTGGAAACAAACGATGAAAGCACAGGCGAAGAAGTTGCACGTAACAACAACAAAGACACAAAGCTAAAACACTACAAATTCAACCGATTTGAAGAGAAGGACGGAATTACCCGAATCGTATTCAATCTTTCTGATTCTTCAACCACCAAAGCGAAATTGTTTGAAGACTTATTCAAAGAAGTTTTCAAAAGCAAAGATAAATTAGACAACTATTTATTTGCAGATGACAAACCAGTATTTAACGACCTGACCGATGATTATGACAAGGTGCAAGATGGCAGTGTTAAAGGAATTGGAGTTCTAAGAGTTAAAAGAGAAACACTACTTAACAAGATTAATAAGAATTTCGGGAGAGATGGGAAAATAAAAGTTCTCGAAAATGAAAAAACAAAGGAGAAGTATTTCTCTGATGAAACGCTTGAAACCATTTACAACATTGACCAAAAGCTGAACAGCTTTTATATTGGAAATGACAGCGATTATTTCATTCACGAAAACTTACAGGAGTTTTTAACGCAGGAAAAAGAACGCTATATAAAAAACCATATTCTAAGTGACCTGAAAAGTATATTGGATGGTAAGTTAGACAACACTACTTTAATTATTGCCAAAGCATTTGAATTGGTGAGCAGTCGCATAATTGAGTTTTTGAGTTCCATTGAAGAGTTTCAAAAGCAACTCTTTACAATGAAAAAGAAATTGGTGGAAAGTGAATACTGCCTTACCATTGACAACATTGATGAAAAGTATTATAAAGAGATTTTAGAAAACAAAGCACAACTTGCTGAATGGGAAAACCTGTTTAGTGTAAAAGTAAAAACACTTGCTGACCTGAAAGCCCAACTCACGTTGTTATTGGATACCAAATTCTTTAAGCTAAAAGACGGCAGTAATCCTTTTAAGGACAAAATACTGGCTGAGATTGACAACTTAGATGAAAGAACAAATGGGCTGTTGATTAATTCAGAGAATTATCAGGCATTAAACATTCTTCAAAATAAATACAGAAAGGGTGTTGACGGAATTTATATTGACCCGCCATACAATACTCCCCACTCTCAAATAATTTACAAAAACAATTTCAAGCATTCTTCTTGGCTTTCATTAATTGACAATAATACATTGCTTGCAAAAGGATTGCTTACTTCAACATTTTCTTTTGGAGTGGCTATTGATGATTATGAATTTGCAAATCTTTTGAGCTATCTAAAATTTAGATTTGACAAGGATGATATTCAAATTGTATCAGTAAATCATCATCCACAAGGCTCGGGAGGCAAGCTATCAAGAACAAACGAGTATCTAATTATTTGCTCAAATACTGGTTCGCCTGATTTTAGAGGTGAACCTTTAGAGGATTATGAGGAAGATAGAAGTTTTATGAGAAGTGGGACGGCAGAAAATAACTACAGAAGGGGCAGATGGAAAAGTTTTTATGCCTTATTGTTTGACCCTAAGAAAAATAAATTTATTGGAATCGAGGACCCAGTTCCTCTCGGTGAAAAATATCCACTTGAAGATACAAAGGAAGGGTATAAAAGAATTTATCCAATAAACTCAAGGAATGAAGAAAGAGTATGGCGTGCAAGTTATCTAACAGGAAAAAAACACATTCAAAATGAAATAATAATCAGAACTGAAGGTGGCACCGTTAAGATGAATATCGAACATGAAAATAAAAGAGAAGTAATTTTTAGTAACTGGTTAGATTCAAAATATAATGCTGGTATTCATGGTTCAGGTTTATTAAAAAAGATGGGCTTAGGAAGCAAATTTGATTATCCTAAATCTATTTACACTATGGAAACCGCATTGTGGGCAATGTCATTTGGAAATGAATCCGCAACTATTCTCGATTATTTTGGAGGTTCAGGGACAACTGGTCATGCCATAATTAAAATGAATAAGGAACATGGTAGCAATATGAAATATATTTTAGTTGAAATGGGAAAACATTTTGACACAGCTACAAAACCTAGAATTTTGAAAGCCATATACTCTGACAATTGGGAGAATGAAAAACCAGTCGACAATGATGGTAGTTCAAGGCACATTTTTAAATACTTTTTACTTGAACAATACGAAGACGCATTAGACGCTATAGAACAATTTGAAGGCGAAACGCCTAAAAATCTTCCATTAAGATATCTCTACAAACCTGAACTCAATAAAATCAACAGCACCTTAAATTTGAGCAAGCCGTTTGGCAACAAAATCAAATACGGACAACCCACCAAAGAAGGTTTTGTTGATTTGGTGGACACTTACAATTATTTGCAGGGTTATGAAGTGAAGAGCATCAAGCCTTACACCATTGGCAAAAAATATTATAAAGTAGTGGAAACCGCAGACACTTTAGTAATTTGGCGTGATATTGCTTTAGGAGAAGATGACAGTAAAGCCATTATTGAAATAGCTGAGAAATATACCGAAGCCACACAAATAGAAGTCAACTATGATTTCAATATTTTGGCAACGCTAAAAGATAAGCAACTGCAAGTAGGCAAAAGGTTATTGGGACTTGCAGTAATTCACGCAGACATTTTTAATCAATAATCCCGATGGAATTAAAGCTATACCAACACATACGTAAGCACTTCCTGAAGGAGACGATAGATTTATTCGACAAATCAACACAGGAAAAAATTGAAGCATTTGATGCTTCAATTGGATTGGACGAGAAAATTTTAGATGCCGTAAAAAAGTATTTGAAAGCATACAACGCTTATTTAGAAGCACAAAAACAAAACAAAGTTACGCTTCGCTACTATCAGATATTGGCAATTTACTTTACCGAAGCGTTTTTCAGAAACAGAGACAACAAAGAGTTTGAACAATTTGCAAAAAGTGCATTGGCTTATTGGATGGCAACAGGAAGCGGAAAGACTATGATTATGCACATCAATGTTTTTCAATTTATTGAACACAACAAAGGTTTTAAAGACCTTGAAATTATTATTACAACACCAGGAGTAAACCTAATACACCAGCACGAAAGGGAAGTAACGCCATTAGTGGAATACCTGAATAAAATTCATCGCAATAAAATCAGGTTTACCATTGACACTACAAGTGCCCTGCTGAATAAAGCAGATGACTTTTTTGATTTCCCAGACAACAAAAAATATCAGCGTTTGATTTTGGTGGATGAAGCCCACATTGGTTTAGGAACAAGCCAAAAAGATGATGAAGGAGAATTTTTGAAACTTAGAAGAAGGCTAAATATTAAACATAGTTTTCTATTTGAGTATTCGGCAACCTTCCACAACCTTGACAGTAAATTAGAAAACGAATATAGCAAGTCCATCATTTTCGATTACAACTACAACCTGTTTTATCGGGACGGTTACGGGAAGGACTTTTATTTCGAGAAAATAAATGCTGATGAATTACTCAACGGCAGTTTAGATGATAACCTTGCCTTGAACCTGAAAGTAATTGAAGAAAAGTTGGATGTATTCAACAAACTAGATTATTCTGACATCAAAGACCTTTTTGCTGCAACAACTTTTCCTGACCGTCCGCTAATTGCCTTTATGGGTAACACCGTAAACGACAAGAAAGATGAAGGCAAAAAAGGCGATGATGAACTTTCGGATATTTCAAAAATAGTGGACTATCTCGCCAAACTTTCAGAAGTGGATAGAGTGAAATTTAAAAATATATTCAATAACGATTATAAAGGAAAGCTTCGCCTGACAAGAAATACACAAGCAGACGATGAAATTCTGCTTTCGTATGGCACAGGCGACTATTGGGGTATTATCAATGTTGGTAATGGCTTAAACTTTATCAATGATTATAAAGGTGATAATGTAGAGAAAATTACCAGCACTTCGGTTGTAATCAGCAATATTGAAAAATACCTATTTGAAAACATTGACAAACCACAATCTCCCATCAATGTGTTGATTGGTAGTAGAAAATTTGCCGAAGGTTGGAACTGTTTCCGGGTTTCGGTAATCGGTTTAATTAATTTAGGAAAAACAAAAGGCAATAAAATCATTCAGATTTTTGGGCGTGGTGTTCGCTTGAAAGGGTTGAAAAATGATGGTAAGCGAAAAGACCTGAACCATATTGAAGATTATTTTTCACTAAAAAATACTGACTTTGATAAACTGAAACGATTAGAAACTCTTTGCGTTTTCAGTTTGCAACGCAGCTACTTAGAAACCTTTACAGAAGCCGTTAGTAGTGAATTGGAAATCACTAAAACCTTTGAAATTTCTGTTAATCCAAGTTTAATAAAACTCAATAGCGGTGATGTTGAATTCGACACTTACAAAAAGGACTTAAAGATTTTCAAACTTTCCAAAACTTCAATTGATGTGAAAAGAGTTTTGCTATATCCTAATGACAAGAAAATAGAGTATGAATATTTGTTAGATGGTAAGCAACAAAAATCAGCAATTAACAATTTCAGTTTCAGTTTGGATTACCGAACAAACCGAAATGATGAAGGAAGAAACATTAGACATACTTTAAAACAGACAAATGATAGTTATACCGCTTTCATCAACTATCAACCATTTACTGAAACAATCACTGAACAGTCTGACGAAGCCAACATTAATTTATACAAAGCTGGTGCAACACTTTCTGAAATCAACATTGATGATGTATTAGCATATATTGATGAAATCAAATACAAAGGTGAAATGCCTGAATTGGATTTTGACTTTACAGAAAATGTAAATACCAAAATCGGAGAAGAATTTGTGAAGAAAGTCCGCAATAAAATCAACTGGCATTTAAACAGTAGTATTTACCAATACGAAGAAGACATAAAACAAAGTCAGGGAGAAATCAAGGGCGATTTTATTGAGAAATACACGCTGGTAAAGTCTTTCAAGCTATCTAAAAAAGTTGGAACAACCACCAAGCAGAAAACCGAGAAAGAACTAAATCAAGAAATCGCAGACTTCACAACTACGATTCGGGACATTGAAAACGCCTTAATCATTGACAAAATCGGAAACCATATTTACGAGCCTCTACTTCGTGAAAATAAACTGGTTTTAAAAGATGATGTAAAACTCACTCCCGACAAACTAAATGACGGTGAAAAGAAATTCGTAAAAGACTTTGCTGCTTACATCAAAGAGAAACCCGAAAAGTTCAAAGACTATGATGTTTACCTAATGCGAAATGTTGAATCACTGAAATCAATCGGGATTTATTTGAATGACGATTCAGAAGTATTTTATCCTGACTTTATTATGTGGCTTATAGCTAAAGACAAAGTTTACATCAACTTCATTGACCCAAAAGGACAAATGGGAACAAAGGACTTTGCAACAGAACAATACAAAGAGAAAGTAACCATTGCTGACAAAGCCACCAACCTGACTTTGCCAAACATTGAAAAAGAATTGAAACGAATTCACAAGAAAGAATTTTCCCTTAACTCTTTCATCTTACTTCGTGACAGTTCAGAACTTGGAAAACTCGCAAAAGCAGACTGGAAAAAGGATAATATGATTTCTAAGAACATATTACGACTTGACTGGCATAAGCAAGACGAGAAAGAAAACAATGCAGACAAGGATAAATTAGTTGATAATAAAACATACTTGGATTGGATAATAGAAAAGACAACATAAGCCCACGCAATTTGCAAGCACAATTAAAAACCGCACAAGCCAGCACACGACCAAAGTTTTTAATAGAGCTTGCAAAGCCGACCCAAAAGAAAAATTGTTTTTAAAAAATTTCCAACGCTTCAAAAAAAATAAAACACCCGACACACAAGCCAGACAAAAAAGCACTCGACAAATGACACAAACAGACGACATAAAAATGGTTGTAACCCAAGACAGACAAGAACGCCAGCCTATAACAGCGGTTTGGCGTAATGGCGGGTACAGTGCTTCGTATAACAGTTTTGTGGTAGGTTCAAGTGCAGTTCTTCGATTAAACTTTTGTGCAAAAAATCCGCCACTACGCCAAGCCGCAAACCGTCAGGTTGTGAAAAAACCTCATTTCTCAGCCGATTAGCTAATTTTCGGACTATTAGTTTGGGCCTGGGTTTATTAGAGAACGAATCTACTACCCATTTTTTTGCAGGGAATATTCTATTTGGAAAAATGACAACGCCATTTTCGAA
>CAMAYP010000055.1 GCA_945862415.1 Chryseobacterium gleum
ACCGTGAGTCGAGGCACCGGCACACCCGTAAAAGGCGGTATCAATGAACGTGAAGCAGCCGACTTGATCTTGGAATTACTTCAGAACGAACGCACCTGCTGCCTGGAATTCACGGAGATTAATCCAACGCTCGACAGCGAGAATGTAATGGCTGAAACCGTGTTCGAAATTCTGCAGAAAGTGGCCCGCCAAGTAGAGATGATTTAGTGTTCAATGTACCGTGAAAACCTGACCTTCATTGGCTAGGCTTACGGTCTTGAACAACGATTCTGCCTCCCTTTTAAAATCATCATCGGTGGCATAGCGCGAGCTGAAGTGTCCGAGAATAAGACGTTTCGCCCCCGCCTTTTGTGCCACGGTAGCTGCTTGTTTTGCCGTGCTGTGAAAGGTAGATTTTGCTCTTTCCGCTTCCGTTTCTAGAAATGTGGACTCATGGTAAATAGTGGTGCAACCCTGCACTGCTTCAATCACCTTCTCGCTGTAGGCCGTATCTGAACAATAGGCATAGCTCTTCGGTGGTTCAGGCTCCTCGCAAACTACTTCGGGTGAAAGCTGTTCCCCATTTTCTAGAACAACCGTGTTTCCGTTTTTCAATTGTATGATTTGGCTCGGCATAAGCCCGTGTTGCGCAATAGATGCCTTCGTAATCTTCGGTTTGCGCTCCTTTTCCTCGAAAATAAAACCACAACAATCAATCCGGTGCTTCAACGGAAACGACCAAACGCGTAGCGACTTATCGTCGTAGATCATTTGTTTTTCATGCGCCGACCAGGCTATAATTTCCAGCGGATACTCGAGAAAAGTTTGTGAAGCTCGTAACTGCAATTCGAGAATCTCCTTCAATTCGGGCGGACCATATACGGTAAGCCTGGCCTTCCTGCCCAGCAAATGCATGCTCGAGATAAAACCCATGAGCCCCAAGTAATGGTCGCCGTGCATGTGCGAAATAAATACTTCATGGATGCGCTGCATCTTCACCTTGAACTTCCGCATTTGCATCTGCGTTCCTTCACCACAGTCAACCAGAAAAAGCTTATCGTGGATATTGAGCACCTGTGCCGAAGGACTGTGCTTTCCGGTTGGCGCTGCTGCGCCGCAGCCTAATATGGTTACTTCGAAGATCATACAAAAAAAACCGTCCCGAAGGTACGGGACGGTTTGTATAATCGGTATATCAAAAATCTTAGTGTTGAACTACCAGTTTGCGGGTAGTTTTGAAGGTGTCTGTCTCAAGCGTGTACAAATAAATACCCGCTTGAAGATTATCCACATCCAATGTGACTGTGTTTTCACCTTGCTTCAGCTGGATGTCTTTATTCAATACTTGAGTACCTACCATGTTAACCAAACGAACTGACATCGATTCACTTGATGAAGAGTTTAAGGTTATGCGCGCAGTATTATTCGCCGGGTTGGGAGTTGCGGGTTCCACTTTGATTTCTGATTCATGCTTGTTAGATACAGACGCTGTAGCGGTAACTACGAATGTGTAACCTGAAAAATCAAATGGACTATTTACCGGAAAGTTGAAGGCAACGCCTTGAACTTCGGTTTCGATAACAATTGGGAATTCACCGATCTGGTTGGGAACTCCGGAAATAATTCCACAGTATTGTTGTCCGGGCTCAAATACGCACGATGCAGGATTGCACTCCAACGATAGACCCAAGTCGCTGATGGGGGCAAGATTTCCATTTGAATCAACGTAACTAATTCCTACCAGAGAAACCTGCTGAAGAGTAACCAATGCAAATAGAGGATCAATAACAGAAGGATCTGTAGGAACCTTTATAAAGATAACTTCATTGTAAGGCTCATTTAGAACGCCACTCTGTATGCCAATTGCCGTATCCGGATAAACACCATACTCTACGTCACCAAAATCGTGATCCGCAGAGTTACAGTTCGCTTGAGCGAAAGCCAATGATGAAATGCCTAAAAATAAGGGGAGTAAAAATCTTTTCATTTGGTTCTGATTAAATATCACGTTCAACTTCTTCCATGTAAACAAGGTCAACAGCCTCGTTCTGGGTTGGGGTAATTTTCAATACGCTCTCGAGCTGAGAAATAGCGATCAACTTTTTCACAGCGTCTTGCAATCCACAAAGAACAAACGTACCGTTCGAGTCACGGCACAAACGGTTGCCTACCAACAATGCGCTCAAACCCGATGAATCGATGTAGCGAGTTTCGGTTAGATCGATGATGAGATTCTTATGTCCCTCTTTATTCATCATCACAATTTCACTTTTCAATTCAGGGGCATGCAGTGCATCCAGCTTTTCAACCTTGGAAGCAATCACCGCTACTTTATCTTTTTGGATAACTTCAAATTTCATTGTTTTCTCGTTTGGGTCAAATGTAAACGCTTTTTTTCAAAAAGCCATCAAATGGCAATCTGAAAGTCTTCAACCGACTCGGGTTTATTTTAACGGTGCTCAACCACAAACTTCTGGGTGAGGTGTGTGCCGTTCTCTGCAATAAACGTGATGAAATACACTCCGGGAGCAAATGCAGCGCAAGCCAACTCCTCGCGTTCAGAGCGAATCGGCGCTGATGTTACCCATGCACCGTGCGCATTAAACACACGATACTCCTTCAAGCGACGAAACTCTGAGCAACGCACATTCAACACCTCATCGGCAAGGTTTGGGAAAATCTGTACATCCGAAAAAGCTATCTCACGCTCTTCAATGCTCAAAGGCATGCACGGCTGGGAAGCATTGTTCGCATCGAGGTAAGCTCCATCCATAAAGATTTCCCCTGTATCGTTGGGATCGAGCCACTCTTTCAACTTCTGCGTTGCTGAATTGGGATTATCGTCCCAGTTCTTGTCCATTTTACCATAGAAATCAGGCGATGTGGGAGAGTTACAAAAAGAACTACCACCCGTAAGTTGTCCTACAATATGCTTGTTCTCATTGAAAATAGGTGATCCCGAAGAACCGCCTTCCGTCACTCCATGATTGGTTTCAGTAGCCATCCACGTCACGCGCCAATGGTAGCCGGGAGCACCCCATGTACCTGATACAATATTGGTTGCCGCTGAAATTTTCTTTACATCACCTGCCGGATGGTGTATGCAAACCACATCTTGCGGCGTTGTACTCCTCGAGTCCCATCCCGCATAGAATACATTGTAATTGGTCGGTGGTGTGTCTTCCATTTCCAACAAAAGGAAATCAGATCCGCTGTTGCCGCCGCCATCGTTGCTGTCGGCCAAATGAAATACACCTACTCGATTGCTTGTGCTTGGAGAACTGCCTGTTCCGCAGCCACTCTTTTGATACTTAAATCGAACCGTGCACTGCAACCATTCCGCATCTGAAACACCTACACCGCAATGCATTGCGGTTAGCAAGTAGTTTCGACAATCGCGGGCCGTCGTGTTTACAATGGTTCCCGAACACAAACCTTGACTGCCTCCATCATTGATGAGCAATCGAACCACGGCGTCGCGCTGAGGTACCCAATCCGTTCCTTCGGGGCAGTTAACATCGACCTCACAGAATTCGGATGCACGTGAGTTTTCTTCGGTGGTATAGTCTGAATAGTCATACACATAGCGATACATGTGACTTACCGACTGGATACCTATGCTCGGCACACCAACCACAGCAGCCGGCTCGTAATACTCGAGAATCGCTTCATCTCCCAATACCTCGCCCATCATGAAATAGCCGTGCGCATTGCAATCATCGCTGGTAAACGGTCCTACAGACGTTTTGCGATCCATTGAATAAAGGAACATAACAGCGCCCTGTGGAATGTAAAGACCATCGAAGTAGACACACATGCCCTTGGCGCCCGCAGAACGGAATCTGTATTGCCAAACACGATCGCCATTGGCCAATGTTGTCCACGAACCTGCCGTTTGCTCGTTAAGGCTCATGGGTATGAGACGAGCAATATTGGTGCGACCACCGGCCTTCTCAAGGCGCGTATCTTCTTCCAACAATTGGTCGTGATTGAACGTGGCCAACTCTGCCATGGGGAGTTGTTGAAGCTGAGATGCCGACCATTGATAGCCGAAAGGCTGTTGTTGTGCACACAGATTCATCCCGAATAGGACTAAAAAAGTCAAAGTAAAAATTCTCATGATCGTTCGTTACGTGGTTACAAAATTGAGGCGCAAAATACGTGATTCTAACGAGAGATACGAACGTAAATCAATTCTCCCTACCCCTCTTTAGCTAATCTTTACGCTTTGAGAATGCGCAAGCCGGTTTGCACAATAATCGCCAAATCGCCCGTGAAGGAATGCTTGTGCACGTATTCGATATTTAACGCCAGTTTGGCCGGCATAATTTCGCGGATATAAGTCTGCTCCGGGTGCTCTGCCTTTGCCAGTAAATCGCTTTCTTCAAAATAAAGCAACGACGCATAATCGGTAATGCCGGGTCGAATACTCAACACCAATTGTTGCTCGGGCGAGTACATGGCCACATAACGCGGAACCTCCGGACGTGGCCCCACCACGCTCATGTCGCCCATCAAAACATTCCACAATTGCGGCAATTCGTCGACCTTAAATTTTCTCAAAAAATAACCCGCCCGGGTGATGCGGGAATCTGAGGCTCCAACAGTTAGTTGGCCTCCCTTTTCAGATTGAGGCTTCATGGTCCGAAACTTCCACAGTTTGAAGTGCTTGCCATTGATTCCAACCCTTACCTGGCCAAAGAAAACGCCTCCCTTGCTATCTGCACTAATCCAAATAGCCAGCACTACGAACAAAGGTGTAAACAACACGAGCATTGCAACTGCAAAGACGATATCGAACACACGTTTCATCATGCCTGCAGAGCAACGTTTACTGCGGCAATAACCGCATCGGCCACACGATTCATGTCTTCATCGCTGAGCGTATAATAGACCGGCAGCGAAATTTCGGCTGCGTATTGACTCCATGCATTCGGGTAATCTTCCATTCGATAACCCAGCCCCTTGTACAACGACAATAAAGGCAAGGGTTGAAAGTGCACATTGAGCGCAATGCCTTGCTCCGCAACAATGCGTATGACCTCATCGCGCTGAGCCTCTGACATGTTCGAGACATGAAGCATGTAAAGATGATAGCAGCTCTCCGATGATGCGGTCTCAAATAAGGGCGCATCAAACCAGGGCTGCGATTCAAACTTCTGATTGTATTGCATGCAAATGGCCTTGCGTCGAACCAGGGTGTCGTTGTCGTACCGATCCAACTCTACCAAACCGATTGCCGCTTGTATGTCGGTCATGTTGCACTTGTAACCTGCCTCCACAATGTCATAACGCCACTGCCCGGCCTGTGTCTTGGTGAGCGCATCTTTCGTTTGGCCATGCAGCGCAGAGATGTTGATGGACTTCCACACTTCGTCATTATCGAATGGCGCAGGCAAGTTCAACGTGATAGCACCACCTTCTGCAGTAGTCAAATTCTTCACTGCGTGAAATGAAAAGCCCATCACATCGGCCTGCCCCCCGACCTTCTTGCCCTTGTAGATTGCTCCGAAACTATGGGCGGCATCGGATATCACGAGAATACGACCCAATTGTTTTTGACGCTCATTGGCGGGCATAAAGCCGGACTTCACCTCTGCGCGGTTTACCAGTTCCATAATGAAATCATAGTCGCAAGGCATTCCTCCAATATCCACGGGCATGATGACCTTGGTTGCAGAAGTAATATGCTTCGCAATCTGCGCGGCATCTATCGTGAATTTCCCTTTTTCTACATCCACCATTACCGGCTTAGCGCCTACGTGCAAAACAATGTTCGCGGTTGCAGAATAGGTGTATGCAGGAACAATTACTTCATCTCCTGGGCCCACACCATACCAGCGCAACACGAGTTCAACCGCGTTGGTCCATGAATTCAAGCACAGGGTGCGCTTCGACTCACAGTATGCATTAATGCGTGATTCGAGTTCCCTTGTTTTAGGGCCGGTAGTAATCCAGCCGGAAAGCAGCACTTCTGTCACTGCATCAATCGTTTTTTGATCGATTCTAGGGGGAGAAAAAGGAATTGGTTTCATACACACGCGAAGTAAAATAAAAATATCATTCGCAACAGAGCCGAGTAGTTGAGTTATCCAACTGAATTGTTTATTGCATGCTCATTCCATTCTGCAAACACTTCTTTCCATCTGCCGGAAGCTGTTGGTTCTTCAATGGCTGCTTCAAGAGTATCCAAAAAAAGATCGCGATGCCAAACCTCAGCTCCCATGCTCAATAAATGATCATTGGGAACTTGGCAATCCACCAGATCAATTTCAATACAGGGCAAAAAACGACACAGGGTGATTAACGCGGCCTTCGAAGTGTTGGGCTGTCTGGAAAACATGCTCTCTCCAAAAAACATTTTCCCAAGTGATACTCCATACAGACCTCCTACCAACGCTTGCTTGTTCCACACCTCAAGCGAATGCGCCACGCCGAGTTTATGAAGCCGAACATAGGACTCTACAATTTCATCGTGAATCCAGGTTTGTCCTTCGCGCACTCCTTCTCTGCATGCTTCTATGACTTCACGAAATGCAGTGTCCATGGTGAATGTGAGCTCGCCTTTTCGAAAGATGGAGCGCATGGAATGCGAAATCTCCACCGACTCAACGGACAATACACACCGTTCTTTGGGGCAATACCAATGCAAGTTGCCGGGTTCATTATACCAGGGGAAAATTCCGCGTGCATAAGCCTCCAGCAAACGCTCCGTGCGCAAATCGCCACCTACCGCCACCATATCGAGCTCAAAGGCTGTCCTCGGAGGAAAACCAACAAATTCGGGATGAAGTTCGTAGATGGGCATGTTGTGAGGGTAAAGGTAATCTTCGATTCCATTCAGCGATTCAGCGAACAAACACGCAGATCAAAAAAATGGCCAATGCATGCGCATTGACCATTTTTATATCATCGAAACAAGTGCGGATTATCGCACCACCATCAGTCTTCGTTCCATCACAGCCTGCTCATTGCGAACACGCAACATATAAGTGCCGGCTGCCCAGTTTGAAACATCCAAATGTGTTTTGCGTGTGTATGTAGCGACGTGCTTTCCGGCAATATCAAATACTTCAATTGATTCTGCCGCTAGGCCATTCAAGGTAACTTGTACCTGCTGATTGGCCGGGTTGGGCCATACCTGCATCTCATTTGCGTCAAATTCAACTATCGACGTGATTGTCAAATTCAATACAACCACGCTGTCGCAACCTGCCACGCTCGTGTAGGTGAACTCATAAGCACCACTCTCGGTGTATGTTATATCGTTCCACTGATACTGCTCATTGGCCGTAATGTCGATAGTCTCTTCAGTATCAAATCCGCATGAACCATCGTCAAATGTTGCGGCTGCGTTGTAATTGCAAGCATCGGCGTTGGTACAACCGTTAATTTCATACAAGTCACATTGCCCGTTGTTGTTTTCATCCAGGTATTCACAACTACCTTCCAACAAGCAGCCTGCTGCCGGGTCATAATTGCATGCGGCGAAGTCATTGCAACCCGGGAAAGTGCACGTGTTATTGTCGGTTGTAGCCTCCGGATTGAAGTTGCAAGCTGTTGGGTATGTGCAGCCCAACACTTGATAGATGCAACTTCCATCATCTTCATTCGCTTGTGCATTGTAGTTAATGGCAAACACATCCAAACATCCTAGGATGCAAGATCCATCAAACTCTGTAGCCAACGGGTTGTAATTCACCGAAGCCGGGTTCGTACATCCTTCTACCTCCAAGCAATCGCATGTGCCGTCAGCATCACTGTCTTGAGTACAAGCACCTGCACAATCCAAACAGGTTTCGGATGGATAGGTGCAAGACCCATCATCATCGGTTGCTGTAAAATCATAGTTACAGGCTGTGGCATCAGTGCAACCAACATAAACGCAAGATCCATCGTCCACCAAAGCATTGGGGTTGTAATTGTCCGCGCTTGGATCTGTGCAACCTTGGTTGTCGAACTCGTCGCAAATACCATTGCTGTTGGCGTCATTCAAACAGTTGCCGAAGCAATCGTAAGCAACATCAGGATAGATACATGTTCCATCGGCCAAACAACCGGCAGTTGCATCGTAGTTGCAAGCAGTTGCGTCATTGCAACCAGGAAAAGCACAGCTACCATTATCGCATGCGGCATTCGCATCATAATTACATGCGGAAAAGTCGGTGCAACCGGGGAATGTGCAAGAACCGTCATCACATCCGGCAGTTGGGATGTAATTGCAAGCGGCAACATCCGTGCAACCGGGATAGGTGCAAGAGCCATCATCGTCAAGCGCAGTTTCATCATAGTTACATGCGGTGATATCCGTGCAGCCGAGGTAAACACATGAACCATCGTCAACGGTAGCATTGGCATTGTAGTTATCTGCCGTCGGATCTAAACAACCTTCCGAATCGAGCTCGTCACATATGCCATTTGAATTGCCATCGTTCAAGCAATTACCGGAGCAATCCAAATAGTTGGCTGCTGGGTAGGTGCAGGCTCCTGCATCCGCACAACCTGCCGATGCATCGTAATTACATGCATTTGAATCGGTGCAACCGGGGAAGACACATGATCCATCGTCTACATCGGCTGTCTCATCATAATTACATGCAGTGAGGTCGGTGCATCCATCATAAATACAACTGCCATCATCCGATGTAGCATCACCGTTGTAGTTTACAGCTGTCTCATCGGTGCAACCAAATACTTCATATTCATCACAAATACCATTGCTGTTCGCATCGTTCAAGCAAACACCGTTGCAATCGTAGTTATTGAAAGGGTAATCACAATTTCCATTGTAGCAGCCTGCTTGTGGGTCGAAATTACATGCTTCGGGGTCGTTGCAACCGGGGAATGTACATGAACCGTCATCGGTGTTGGCCGCGACATTGTAGTTGCATGCATCGCTGTCGGTGCAACCCAACACGGTATACACACACGAGCCATTATCGATAACAGCAATCGGGTCGTAATTCAATGCATTTGAATCGGTGCAACCTTGTGCGTCGAGCTCATCGCAAACACCATTGGCATTCACATCGTTCAAACAGTTGCCTGCGCAATCGAGGTAACTCTCAATAGGGTACTCACAAGATGTATTAGAACATGCTGCTGTTGCGTCGTAGTTGCAGGCCCCGCTATCTGTGCAACCAGGATAGGTGCATGAACCATCTTCTACATTTGCTGCTGAGTTGTAATTGCAAGCGGCAGAATCAGTGCAACCAGAAAGTGGATAAACACAAGAGCCGTCGTCGGTTACAGCTGCAGGGTCGTAATTCAACGCTTCCGGGTCGGTGCAACCATCATTATCAAATACACACGAGCCATCATCGATGATCGCATTCGGATTGTAGTTGGAAGCTACCGCTACTGTGCAACCTGCAAGCAATCCTTCACATGTGCAATCGGCCAAGTATGTATCCTGCTGAGTCGAGGCATCGCCGTCATCACACACAGCACCGGAGAACAAACAAGAGCTATCGTCCAACGTAGCATCCACATTGAAATTACAAGCTGCGGCATCTGTACATCCGGCAACACCATACAAACAAGAGCCATCATCAATATTCGCCTGAGCATCGTAGTTGACAGCCAATGGATCGGTACAGCCAAAGATGTTAAACTCGCATGAACCATCGTCGATGATTGCAGCCGGGTTGTAGTTCACTGCATCCGGGAAGGTACATCCAAGAAGCGAACCTGCGCACACACAATCATCACCAATCACATCCAAATCGGTTGTTGCATCGTTATCGTCACACACATCGCCGATGAAAATGCAAGAGCCATCCTCCACATTCGCCGCTGGGTTGAAGTTACATGCATCAACAGCAGTGCAGCCCTCAATCAACTCAACGGGCTCGCCTTGGCACTGGCAATTTGCGGTGTAGATATCATTGACTGTATTTACATCGTTGTCATCACAGTTATCACCGGGGAAGTAGCATGTGCCATCATCAGCTGTTGCCGCCGCATTGAAGTTGCAAGCTAATGTGCTGGTGCAACCCAGTACCTCAACAACAACTCCCTCGCACGAGCAGTCATCCAGAATAACATCGTCTGTAGTCTCTGATAAACCATCGTCGCAGGCATCACCTACAAAAAAGCAACTTCCATCTTCAATCGTTGCGAGCGCATCGTAGTTGCAGGCATTCGGGAATGTACAGCCCGGCAGTTCCACAACAACCTCTCCCTCGCACGTGCAATCTGCTGTGTAAGCATCGTTGATGGTTGCTGCATTGCCGTCGCTGCATGCGTCGCCCACAAAGATGCATGAGCCATCATCGATCACTGCATCGGAGTTATAGTTGCAGGCTAAGGCGTCGATGCAGCCTTCCACCTCGATCACCGGTGTACCCGCACACACACAGTCTGCCCCAAGTGCATCGTTGATCGTTGTTGCGTCATTATCGTTACAAGCATCACCCGAGAATATGCAAGAGGCATTGTCAACATTCGCATTCGGATTATAGTTACAGGCTGAAAATGCTACACAGCCCTCAACAACTGCCTGACCGGCGCAAACACATTCTGCTCCTATCTCGTCCAAAATTGTCGCTGCATTTTGATCATCGCACGCGTCGCCAACGAATAGACAACTGGCGTCTTCCACTACTGCATCAGGGTTGAAGTTACAGGCCACCGGGAAAGTGCAACCGGCAACCAATCCTGCGCATTCACAGTTTGCATTCAACACATCATCCAACGAGGCAGGATCGCCGTCGTCGCATGGCTCACCGGGCAAAATGCACGAGCCGTCTTCGACAGTAGCATCCTGATTGTAGTTGCAGGCTTCTACCGCCGTGCATCCTTCTACAATCACTCCCGCCTGCGGCTGATGGAAGCCTTGCGTGAGCGTGTTCTGACCATTCGTTAAGGTCGTTATAAACGTCTCTCCCAACGTGTAATCCAAACTGAATTCAGTTGACTGGAAAGAAGATCCTGCCGATGCAATGACCGACGGAGATAATTGCTGAGCCGTAACAGCCGCAAACGCAATAACAGACAGTAGAATCGTGTAAATAAACTTCATATAAATCTGGTTAAATGAATCCCGCTTTTGGGGACGACGTAAAATTAAGACATATACGTGAAATGCAAATAACCTTTCAACTTGCTTTTCGGCTAGAAAAGAATTTCATATAGCGCATGCCGTCAGAAACGTAATAAGGATCATGCGTTTTGGCATGTCCCGACAGTGGAAATCGCTTGCCCGTGTTGTGAATATGAAAGGCATCTTTCCACTTGTTCTTTTTAAGATAGCTGCCATACTGCTTTTTAATCCAGCGAGCTCCGTAATAACAAGCGTCATCATCATTGCTCAGGTCCTCGATCGATAAGTCGAGTTCGAAAACCTTGTAGCCCATCAACTGGAAAGGCCCCCAGCTGGTTGCCAGCGCACGTATCTCCTCTTCGTCAAGCGACGCCAGCTTTTCGGGTGTGGCCATCTCGTATTTCTTGCGCTTCCCTGCCTTCACCTTCATAAGCTCATTGAAAACATGTCGCTCAAATCGCTGACCGGCCGGCTTCTCACCGCTGCATTCCAACACCGCCAATGACATCAAATAGGGATATGGCAGATCCATTTCAGTGGCAATCTCCTGCATCTGCTCTCCATAATTCAGCTCACACCACTCCAGCGACGTTACACCCAGCGGTCGCGGATTTTCCGGCAATACAATGCCAAACGCCTTGCGCGTCCATTCGGCCAAATCATATCGGTAATAGAAAAGAACCCCGAATACCAAGACCAATGGCAGCAGCCATTTCCAATGCTTGCGCATCCAGTCAGCAATCTTTTTCATGGCATGGCAACGCGTGTGTTCATTCAAAATTGGGGGGTGTGCATCAATGCGCAAAGCGCTCCACCTTGTCGTTGGGCGATTTAAATAGTATGGCAAACAAGATGGCAACTACCAATGCGTAGCCTGCAAAACTGAGCCAGATACCCGTCCACTCCTTCTCGCCGCCCACTGTAAAATAGGCGTCGATAACAGTGCCGCTGATCTTACTTCCCAGGTACGCTCCTACTCCATTGGTCATCATCATGAACAACCCCTGTGCACTAGAGCGAATCGAAGGATCAGCAGTGGTCTCCACAAACAAGGATCCCGAGATATTGAAGAAGTCGAAGGCCATTCCGTAGACAATGCACGACAGGATAATCATCCAAAGTCCGCCCGCCGGATCACCGTATGCAAACAAACCAAAACGCAATACCCACGCAAACATCGACATGAGCATCACTTGCTTGATGCCAAATCGCTTGAGGAAAAACGGAATGGTTAGAATAAACAACGTCTCCGATATCTGCGAAATCGATAGAATGATCGTAGAATACTTCACCACAATCGAATCTGCATATTCCGGAAATCGCTTGAAGTCATCCAAAAACGAATCGCCAAACATGTTGGTCAACTGCAAGGCTCCACCCAAAAACATGGAGAAAACAAAGAACATGGCCATGCGTGAATTGCTCAGCAAACGAAACGCTCCGAAACCCAGCTGATCCATCAGTGATGCATCGGGCGACATACTTCGCTGCGGCTTGCAAGCCGGCAAGGTGAAAGAATAGATACCAAGGCCAATAGCGGCAACGCCGGCAATGATAAACTGATTGGCATTGGCCTTACTGCCGGTAATGTTCGTTACCCACATGGCCACAATAAACCCAACCGTGCCCCATACGCGAATGGGGGGAAACGCCTTCACCACATCGTAATTCTGATCTTTCAAAATCCTAAAATTAATGGAGTTCGAAAGCGAAATGGTGGGCATGTAACAAATCATCGCCGCGAAAATCACATAGTAAAGCGTATCCGGATCGTCTGCCCCGGGCACGGCAAATAAAATGAGTCCATACAAAATATGGAGTATGCCATACAACCGCTCGGCATTCATCCAGCGGTCGGCAATAATCCCCGTAAGCGCCGGCATGAACAGCGATGACAGAGCCAGCGTACTGAAGATGGCCCCGAACTGCGCTCCCGTCCACCCCTTCGCGTTGAAGCAGTATGTACCGATGGTAATAAGCCATGCTCCCCAAACGAAGAATTGCATGAAGCCGAGGGCGGTGAGACGGAGTCTAATCATGATTACGGGTTACAAATTAGAGATGACGAATTACAGATGACAGATTACAAATGACAGATGCGGGATTAATCTGTAATTTGTAATCTGTAATCCGTAATTACTTCTATCGTACAAGCTTCTTATACTTAATCCTATGCGGCGTAGTATCGCCCAGTCGCTTCTTCTTGTTCTCTTCATACTCGCTGAAGTCGCCTTCGAAGTAAACAACCTGTGAGTCGCCTTCAAATGCCAGTATGTGCGTGCAAATACGGTCGAGGAACCAACGGTCGTGGCTTATGACTACAGCGCAACCGGCGAAGTTCTGTATACCTTCTTCCAAGGCTCGGAGGGTGTTCACGTCGATATCGTTGGTAGGCTCATCGAGCAAGAGCACGTTGGCTTCTGTCTTCAACGTCATGGCCAAGTGCAAACGGTTGCGCTCACCACCGGAAAGCACACCGCACTTCTTCTGCTGGTCGGATCCCTGGAAGTTGAACTTACTGCAATAGGCACGCGAGTTAATGGTCTGCCCGCCTACTTCAATCACTTCATTGCCTCCGCTGATCACTTCGTATACGCTTTTGTCTTGATCAATCTCTTTGTGTCGCTGATCCACATATCCAATCTTCACGGTTTCACCAATGCGTATGCTACCATCGTCTGGTGTCTCTTCATTCATAATCATTCGGAAGAGCGTGGTCTTACCGGCACCGTTAGGCCCGATAATCCCTACAATTCCTGCCGGTGGAAGTTTGAATGAGAGGTGGTCAATCAACAAGCGGTCTTCAAAGCCCTTGGTCACATTGGTAAATTCAATTACATCGTTACCCAAACGCGGTCCGTTCGGAATCGGAATCTCCAGCTTGGCTTCCTTCTCCTTCTCGCCTTCGCTCATCATGCGGTCGTAATTCTGCAAACGGGCTTTGTTCTTGGCGTGGCGACCCTTCGGATTGGTGCGCACCCACTCCAACTCGCGCTCAAGTATCTTTCTGCGCTTGCTCTCATGCTTCTCTTCCTGCGCCAGGCGCTTGGCCTTTTGCTCCAACCACGACGAATAGTTGCCTTGGTACGGTATGCCTTCTCCTCTATCCAATTCCAGAATCCATCCTGCTACATTATCGAGGAAGTAACGGTCGTGGGTTACGGCCAACACGGTGCCTTTGTATTGCGAAAGGTGCTGCTCCAACCACAACACCGACTCGGCATCCAAGTGGTTGGTAGGCTCGTCGAGCAACAACACATCGGGCTGCTGCAACAAGAGTCGGCACAGCGCTACACGTCGGCGCTCACCGCCGGAGAGCACTCCTATCTTCGAATCTTCCGGTGCACAACGCAACGCGTCCATGGCCACCTGCAACTTATTGTCGAGGTCCCAACCGCCCAATGCTTCAATCTTATCTTGCGCTGCGGCCTGTCGGTTCATCAACGACTCCATCTTCTCGGGGTCGTTCAGGATTTCTTCATCCATGAACTTCAAGTTGATCTCTTCGTATTCTTTCAACGCATCCGTTATAGGCTTCACTCCTTCTTCTACAATCTCGCGCACGGTCTTGGTGTCGTCGAGCTGCGGCTCCTGTGGCAAATAGCCTACCGAGTAACCTGGGCTCCACACTACCTCTCCCTGAAACGACTGGTCGAGGCCCGCAATGATCTTCATTACGGTCGACTTACCCGCTCCGTTCATACCGAGGATACCAATCTTGGCTCCGTAGTAGAAACTCAAATAAATGTCTTTGATGATGTGCTTACCGGTGGGAGTGTATTTGTTTACACCGACCATCGAAAAAATAATCTTCTTATCGTCGCTCATGAATCGTGATGTTGTAAGCGCGAAAATAAAGGAAGTAAGACGATTCCGAAAACGGAATGTCCTACCGGGTGCGCTTCAAAAAAGAAGGGCAATACAAGTCAACGCGAATCAATTTCCCCAGGCCTTGTAAATCTCTGCTTGAATTTCAGTACGAATGTTCAACTCTTGCAGCTTCTTGTTCTCGGCATCGGGATGCACGCGGTTGCTCAGAAACACATACACCAAATCGTGGTCGGGGTCGGCCCAGCACATGGTGCCGGTGAAGCCCGTGTGACCAAAGCTGTTGGCCGATGCTGCGCCGCAAGAAGAACCATGACCGGGTGAAAACGTAGGCTTGTCGAACCCAAGCCCGCGACGATTGCCTGCAAAGTGACGCGTGTTGAACATACCCACGGTCGATGATTCCACATAGCGCTTGCCACCGTATACCCCGCCGTCCATGAGCATCTGCA
>CAMAYP010000056.1 GCA_945862415.1 Chryseobacterium gleum
ACGGCCACGGTTGCTGCGCTGATTGCCTGCTCGTAACGTCCGGCTTCATAATGTTGCTCAGCGATCGCCAGAGGCGACTGTGCCCGCATTATCAGCGCGCATGACCACAAACAAAAAAGGAAAACGGTGCGAAGGGTGAACATGTGTTCAGGTATACGATAGTCAGGTGCTTTTGGGTTACAAAAAAGCCGCCCGAAGGCGGCTCTTTTTATATCTGTTTGATTTTTATTTTCTGACCAACGGCGAGTTTATTCTCTTTGAGCCCTTTGTTGAGGTGCTTTATATCGTTTACTGTAACACCTTTTGCGTTTGCGATTTTGGTGAGTGTATCACCCTTTTGAATAGTGTAATACTTAAACTTTGCAGGCGCAGCTGTTTTTTCAGGTTGCTTGGCCTGTTTAGCGTCAGCTTGTTTTTTAGACGGGACTTCAGATGAATGTTGGTAGTTTTCTTCTTCACCCGACTCGCTGTTTTGTGCCACGTCGGCTGCGGGTTTTTCTTTTACAACTTCGTTCTGCTTTTCCTCGTAGATCACCTTTTTGGCCCGCGACTGTACCTTGAGCGTTTGGCCGGGCACAATACGCGAGTTCTTGACGTTGTTCCATTTTCTCAAATCGGCAAGGCTGACGCTGTATTTGTCGGCTATAGTTCCGAGTGATTCTCCTTTGCGCACCTTGTGTGTTTTCCAGGTTGTTTCCCAAACAACCTTGCCTGGTTGTCCTTCAGGAGCGTTAGTGGTGCTGGCAACCAATTCGGGTTCTACTAGTTTGATGTCGCTTTGGGCGTAAACAAGCTCTTCATTGGCCATGAAAAGACCAACTTTGTTAACCGGCAGAATCAGATAATGCTTGTTTCCGTTGGCGGGAACTTCTTTCAATTTATAGGTTCCATTCAAGAACGCAATGTCTTGCAGGGGCATGTCAACAACCTTCGACAATGCTTGGAAGTCAATCCGCTTTGATACACCTACTGTGTCGGTTTCATAAAACGTAATGAGCGGTTTTGTGGGATAGATGTTGTATTCTGAAGCATATCCCATCACATAGTTTACGGCGATGAACGCAGGCACATATCCTTGTGTTTCTTTGGGCAGGAAGGGCTTGATAGACCAAAAATCACGCTTTCCACCGGAACGACGGATTGCTTTGTTGACATTGCCCGGTCCGCTGTTGTATGCCGCCAGAGCCAATTGCCAGTCGCCGAAAGTTTTATAGAGTGACTTCAAATAGCGACATGCAGCATCAGTAGACTTGTAGGGGTCGAAGCGCTCGTCTTGGTAGCTGGTCACATCGAGCCCATACATTTTACCGGTGCCCACCATGAATTGCCACAAGCCACCGGCACCTGCTCGTGAAATGGCAACAGGGTTAAGGGCCGATTCAACAATGGCCAGGTATTTCATTTCAAGCGGTATGTCGTATTTCGCCAAGTATTCTTCAAACATGGGGAAATACAATTCAGACATACCCAATACTTTCTTTGAGATGTCGCGGCGACGCACAGCATATAGATCGATAAATCCTTGAACGGTGCTGTTGTAAACCAAGTTGAATGGAGTGTTACGATCGAGCACAGCCATGCGGCTGGCAACTACTTCAGGAGTGAAGGAAGGGACGGTTTCAGGCGAGTAGCCAAAAGCGTTCAGCAGACACTCATCAGAACTGAAGCAATAGTGGTTGAGGTATCCCGCAACCAAAATATTGTCGATTTCTACCAGCTCCGGGTCATCTGGACGAATAGCAAGTTGAGGTATGGTGTCGCCAAATGATATCGCTGAGCTTGTAAGCGAAAGAGACATCAAAAGAACTAGGATTGCGCACTTTGTCATGATTTCCCGGGTTTTAGTTTTCGGAGTTTGAGAAGCCTAAGGCCCGTCGAACTCTTGAACTTATTTAAAGATCACAAATTGCAGAGTAACGGACATTTGCCGACAAAAGGCGCCCTAGGTTATCAACACAGCAATGCGTATTGAAGCATGCTGACTAAGCTAGTACGTTGGAAGACCTATTTGGTTTCGGATTTTTCCTTGGCTTCAGTTGATTCGCCCTTGCTGGCGTTCTTGAATTCTTTAACGCCTTGCCCAATTCCTTTCATCAAATCTGGAATTTTTTTAGCACCAAAGAGGATGATAATCGCGAGTAAAATCCAGAGCCATTCTTTTCCTTGTATTCCCATTTTCTAGAGTTTTTTCCCGTGCGGGGTGTCAAATATACTGCGTTTGGCCGTTGTTTTTATACTCACTCAATGATTACATTGTCTATCAGGCGAACGCCGCCCACATAGGCCGCAACTAGCAATACCGTTTTTTCCGGAGGCCAGCTCAATACAGGCTCTAGGTCGGTTGCTTTGACGAGTGCGCAGTATTCCACTTTTAAATCAGGAATTGAGCTCAGGCCTTGCTGTGTTCGTTTCTCGAGTTGGGGGAGGTCAAGGTTTCTGCCGGTTTTCTGAGCGTCTAATAACACACGGCTGATGTGAGCAGCGGTTGCCAGTTCCTGGTCGTTCAAGCGCACGTTCCGACTGCTCATAGCAAGGCCAGACACTTCTCGGATGGTTGGTGCTGCAATAATTTCAATGGACAAGCCCTCATCGAGGGTCATGCGGCGTATCAGGGCTAGCTGCTGGAAATCTTTCTCGCCAAAAAAGGCTTTGTCGGGGGTAACGGCAGCAAATAGTTTTTTAACGATTGTGAGCACACCATCGAAATGTCCGGGCCTGAAGTGGCCCTCCAGGCTATTGCTCAACGCTCCGTAATCCCAATGGCGTGTTTGTTCATTGGGGATATACATTTCATTCACTTCCGGACAAAAAACCGCGTGGCAACCAGATTCTTCTAGGGCCTTGAGGTCTGCCTGCAGCGTTCTGGGGTATTTCAGCAGGTCGTCGGGGTTGTTGAATTGCGTCGGATTCACAAAAACGGAGGCGACAACGCGGTCGCAACTACCGGCCGCAAGCGCCGTTAATGATTGATGTCCGGCGTGCAATGCGCCCATAGTGGGTACAAAACCCACAGTTAAACCTTGTTCCTGCTGAGAAATCACCCAACTGCGGATTTGGTTAATATGTTCGAATACAGCGAGTGACACGGTTTTATCAAAAAATGTGAGGGCCCAAATGTAATTGTTTGGAAAATCTGAGGAAATATTATTACTATCTTTGCAAACGTGTTAGGTACCCATTAACAAAAGCATGAGCAATAAAACGAAAATCTTATACGTCTCTCAGGAGATTCTTCCTTTTACGCCAGAAACCCCAACCGCTCAACAAAGTCGCTCACTTCCTCAAGCCACCCACGAAGGTGGAAAAGAAACCCGGATCTTTATGCCCCGGTATGGTAAAATCAACGAGCGTCGCCATCAATTGCACGAAGTGATCCGTTTGAGCGGAATGAATTTGATTATAGACGATACAGACCACCCGCTGATCATCAAGGTGGCCAGCATTCCACAAATCAGACTTCAGGTGTATTTCATTGACAATCAGGAGTTTTTTCATCGCAAGGCGTTTTTCCATGATGAGGACATGAACATGTTCCCGGACAACGATATGCGTATGATCTTCTTCACCAAGGGTGTGTTGGAAACGGTTAAGAAGTTGGGCTGGACCCCCGATGTGATTCACTGTCACGGTTGGTTCACCTCGCTCATGCCTCTATACGTCAAGCAACTATACAAACGCGATCCACACTTTGCGGACGCCAAGGTTGTTACTTCTGTTTACGCAGATACTTTTGAAGGCAAGCTCGACAGCAAGATTGCCAAGAAGATTTCTTTTGATGGTATTGCGATGGATCAAATGGATCACTTGAAGAGTCCTACTTACGAAAATCTTACGAAGCTTGCCCTTCAGCACTCCGATGGAGCAATAATAGCTGAGCAGGGCACAATGCCTTCGCTGGAAACATACTGCGGCAGCATTGATTTGCCTGTGTTGAAGCCGTTCAATGAATTGGATCAGTTGAGCGCTACTGATGAGTTTTATGATTCTATTGTGTTGGGAAAGACCGAGCTCGTTGATTAAGCAGAATTACCATCCGAATTTGAATATGGAAAGCCTCAAGCAATTGGGGCTTTTTCTCGTCTTCACTCTACTTGTATTGGCCGGTTGTAAAAGACCCGATGAGAGCTTGGGTGAAAACATTCAGCCACCCGACGATTTACTGAATGCGGCTGTTACCGATTCTTTTCAACTCCAATTGAGTACTGAAAGGGTCGATTCGTTGCGTACCGATTTGTTTGCGAATGTGCTGGTGGGCAATTATGTGGACGATCAATTCGGGGCCGTGAAATGTCGCGGCGTTATGCAGTTTGCACCCGACGCTACAGAGGATCCACTTCCCGATAACCTGGAGGTTTTATCTGTGGATTTGAAGTTGGCATACCAACCGGAAGCATACGGCAACAATGCCCCCATGTATTTTCAGGTGCAGCAGCTGAATCAACCAATCTATCTGGATTCGGCCTATTACAACAACGATTTGCCACAACGCAGTCTCCAAAATCTGATTTTAAGTGGCCAAGAAACTCAAACGACCCGCTCCGAGTACGCGTCTGCACTTTCTACGGGCACAATTGAGTATTTGACGCTCAAGCTGCAGCCAACGTTCGGGCAGTTTTTGCTCGCTACAGATAGTGCACTTGTGGATTTCGATTCATTCGCGGATTATTTCAAAGGCCTGGTAATTAGTTCCTCTACCATGGATGGTAGAGTGGTGAGCTTTGCAACCATCAACTCGTCGCTGACTGTCTACTATCGCTATATGGGCGAGAATCGAATGAACATTGGCTCCTATACGTTCAAATACAACTCTGCCTGCGAGGCATACTCTGTTATCGAACATCAGTATTATGGGAGCGCACTACAATCGCTCACCGTCAACAATCCATTGATAGATGAGCAAGCTGCTTATTTGCAAGGAGGAGGGGGAACACGTGTGCGTGTCGATTTAAGCGATGTAATATGGATGCGTGAACTTCCCGATGCAGTTATCAATAAAGCTGAATTAGTGGTGCCCTTCGATGCCGACACGAAATTTGGACAGCTCGACAGCGTTAATGTGGTGTATGAAAAATCGGAAGGCGTGTATGCCTTAACAACCGACTTCATAAGAAACGCCGGAGGTAACTTTAGAAAGTCGCCTGGATATTATCGCTTCAACATCACGACCCATGTGCAGAGTTTGCTCTCGGGTGAAATTGAAAACACAGAAATGCTCATGGTGGCGAGCCCGCGAATAGCCGGTGCTTACAATTCGTTGGGTGTGCGCAGAAGTGTTTTGCGAGGGCCTGCATATAGCGACGAAAACACGCGCAATACTCGCCTTGTAATCACATACAGTTATTAGACTTGTTTTCATTTACTTTTGTTTAGACTTAAACCTTATCAATCATGTGTGGAATAGTAGGATTCATTGGCAGTCAGCAGGCATACCCCATTTTAATAAAGGGCTTAAAGAGGCTCGAGTATCGTGGTTATGATAGTTCGGGCGTTGCTATGATTGAAAACAACGTTTTTAATCAATACAAGTGCAAGGGCAAGGTTGCCGATTTGGAGTCCCTGGTGAACGGAAAGGATTTGGATGGTACAATTGGCATTGGCCATACCCGCTGGGCAACCCACGGTGTTCCGAACGATGTGAATGCACATCCACACATGTCGGGTGATGGCTATTTAGCTTTGATCCACAATGGTATTATTGAAAATTATGCGACTCTTAAGGAGGCGCTGATGGGGCAGGGTCATGTTTTTAAAAGCGATACTGACACCGAGGTTCTCGTCCATTTGATAGAAGATATCATGTCGAAAACAGGTTGCGACTTGTTTGAAGCCGTGCGTGTCGCTTTATGCGAAGTTGTAGGAGCATACGCTATCGTAGTCATGGATCGGCGTAATCCTGAACGATTGGTTTGTGCTAAAAAGTCGAGCCCACTTGTAATCGGAATTGGTGCTGAAGGGGATTATTTCATCGCTTCTGATGCCACTCCATTTATTGAATACACCAAGAATGTGGTGTATATGGAAGACGAGGAGGTTGCGCTGATTGATCGACAGTCCGGCTTGAAAATCGTGAATATCCAAAACCAACAGAAGGACCCCTACATCCATGAACTCGAATTGAAGTTGGAAGCGATAGAGAAGGGTGGCTACGATTCGTTTATGCTCAAGGAAATTCATGAGCAGCCTCGTTCTATCCACGATTCTATTCGCGGCCGTCTCAATTTGAATCACGGCATGCTCAAAATGAGCGGCATTGATCGCCATGAGGAAATATGGATGAATGCCAATCGAATCATCATAGTTGCTTGTGGTACCTCATGGCACGCAGGGTTGGTTGCTGAATATTTGTTTGAAGAGTTTGCACGCATCCCAACTGAAGTTGAATATGCGTCTGAGTTCAGGTATCGCGACCCCATTATTCAGCCAGGGGATATTGTGATTGCCATTTCACAATCGGGTGAAACGGCTGATACCTTAGCGGCTATTGAGCTGGCAAAGGAAAAGGGAGCTTTCATTTTTGGTGTATGCAATGTTGTTGGCTCAACCATTTCGAGAGCCACACATTCAGGCGCCTATACGCATGCGGGCCCCGAGATTGGTGTTGCATCGACCAAGGCATTTACCGCCCAAGTTGCAGTGCTTTATCTCATTGCCTTATCGGTAGCCGACAAGCGCGGCACGATTACCAAAGAGCGCTTGCATCGACTCATGGCAGAATTGAGCACCATTCCCGATAAGGTGGAGGAAGTGCTGAAAACCAATGATCTGGTTGAGTCGATTGCTAAGATTTATAAAGATCACCGCAATGCACTTTACCTAGGCCGCGGATATAGTTTCCCGGTAGCGTTGGAAGGAGCATTGAAGCTCAAGGAGATTTCTTACATCCACGCAGAGGGATATCCTGCTGCAGAAATGAAGCATGGTCCAATTGCTCTTATTGACGAAGAGATGCCTGTTTTTGTCATTGCAACGCAGGGACACTCGTATGAGAAAGTAGTTAGCAACATTCAGGAAGTGAAGGCACGCAAAGGGAAAATTATCGCCGTTGTGACAGCGGGCGATAAAACCGTGAGCGAGTTGGCCGATCACTCCATTGAAATACCGAAAACCGATGATAGTTTGGTTCCGATTGTATCTGTAATACCGTTTCAACTGCTATCGTACCACGTGGCAGTGATGCGCGGATGCAACGTAGACCAGCCTCGAAACCTCGCCAAGAGCGTCACTGTAGAGTGATTGTGAGGTTATTAACAAATTCACAACCCCATTGTTGAAAAACTCGGGTTTTTGTGATGAGAGCGAAAATATTTCATCGGATGTTTGTCTGTACAAATCCAAAATTCAATTAAATGAAAAAAGTAGTTTTGTTTATCGCACTGGTGGCCACTTCAGTGGCAGGTGCACAAGCACAGAAGTTTCAAGGTGGCGAAAAGAACCTTGAAGTGGAGTTCAATCCATTCGGAGGTTCTCCGATTGGTATGCCAAACGGTTTCCGTTTCCGTATGTTCAACAGTGAGAGCAGCGCTATCCGCGTAGGCTTTAACATTGGTGGAACAAACAACAATGAAGTTTACTCACAGCAAGACAAGACCGAGGGTTCTGATGATGCAGTAGTAATTCTTCCAGAGTTGAACCAGTCTATGAAAACGTTCAATTTTGGAATTCGTCCGGGTTACGAAATGCACTTTGCGGGTACCGATCGTTTGTCGCCATACGTTGGTGCTGAATTGATGTTCGCTATGGAGAGCTCAACACTTACTCGTGAGTTCCACAATTCTAACAATGCAGATGATGTTACTAAGCCGGAGAACTGGCAGACTTGGGAAATGTCTGTAAAGAACGGTTCTACCATATTTGGCCTGAACGCTCTTGCCGGTGTTGATTTCTATTTCGCTGACAATTTCTACTTGGGTGCTGAAATCAATTTAGGTTTCCGCAACACATCTTACAAGGATCGTGAAACGACAGCGAGCAATGAAGATGCATGGAAGTACAGTGGTATTCAAGTCGGCCAGCCTGGTTTTGACCCAGATTTCTATCAAGCAACCTGGAATGCTGATGAGACAGCTATCGAGTACCAGACTATCATCGGTCCTGGTGACGACCTTGGTTTGACTCCAAGCCCAACCAAATCATCTGGCTGGGGTCCAAACTTCCAATCTACCCTCCGTTTGGGTTGGTTGTTCTAATGTAAATACTGCAATTGAGATATTAAAAGGGCTGCCGCGAGGCGGCCCTTTTTGTTGTAATTGTGTTAAGGGATTGGGTTTTACCAGTTGGGCGCACCGATTAAAGGTTATTGACATACATTTGTTTAAAACTTTTCGTCATGACCAAAGTTAAAGTCATCGCAATCCTTTTGTGCTTCATGCACACATTGTCATTTCGGGGGCAAGAGCACAGAATTTCACCGTTGAATTATGAGCAGCATGCCCGTGAGCATTTGACAGCTGCGGGTTACACAGGCAGCACCCTCGACAGCATGCTGGAAGCATCACTACGCGAACGGCTAGAGCGTATCAATACCAAACCGGTTTATCATCCTTTTGGAGATGAACGCGATTTAAGAAAGAGCATGCCGATGTTTGATTGCGATAATGACAATTGGGGTTTTGAATCCGGCAACTTAAACGGATGGAACACAAGCGGAACCGTGAACATAGTCAATTCTGGCGCTGATCCATATGGCAATTACTCATGGGTCTATCCGGAGGGGGGAAATACCTCTGTGAAGATAAGTGGCGACCAAGGTAACGCTGACTTCGGATCCCTAACCAGAAACATCGAAGTGCCAAATACCGGGGTTACGTATTTCACGTTTCACTTCGCGATGAGCATTTTTAATTATCCCCACCTCTCTAGCGACGCATCAAAGTTTAAAGTTCGCCTTTATGGATCGAGTGGAGCGGAGTTAAGTTGCCCGAGTTATACGTGTTTTTACTCCACGGATTTAGGTCCGCAGGGTGTTCCTTCATTTGAACAAACCACCGGAATGGCCTCCGAATACAATCCATTCGCAGATGGCGATACCCCCAGCGCATCAAATGTTACGTACTCTGATTGGACAACCGTTACCCTTGATTTGTCGGGCTATAGCGGCCAAACTTTAAGTATTGAATTCCGAGTTGATTGGTGTGTGTATGGCCCCGACTGGAGCTATGCGCTGGTGGACGTAGACTGTCCCATTAACACCAGTGTACCGCAGCTGCAATGCACAGAAGCTCCCTTCTACCCGGCCTGCGGACCGGAAGGTATGGCCTCTTATGAATGGACCAATGGAAGCGGACAAGCACTTGGAAGCAGTCAATGTATCGATGTAATGGGCTCCGGAAGCTACTTCTGCACCTTCTTGCCCCAAGATGTACAATGCACTGCCGGTTCAGAAGTAACCGTGGAATATGTGGTGGGACCATATCCCGAGGCCATTACTTCGGTCGACCCAAATGCATGCGTGAATGAGGGAATGGCGTTTACCAATAATTCTTTGGTAAACACGGGTATCATCGATAGCTACCTCTGGGATTTTGATGACGGCAATCAAAGCAGCGCGGCCACTCCGGCGCACTCCTACAGTTCCGCAGGACAATATGACATCAGCATGATTGTATACTCAGACCTTGGATGTAAGGATACCAGTCACCATGTTGTTTCCATTATCGGCAGCCCTCAGGTCGATTTTGAATGGACAACAGAGTGTTTGTTGCCTGATGCTCATATGAATGATTTATCTCAAGGGAGTGGCTCTCCGATAGCTGTCCGAGCTTGGGATATAATGGCTGATGCCATTGTGGAATCTGATGCTGCAAATCCTACATTGTCTTTTATCGGACCCGGAACTTATCCGGTGAAACTTACAGTCACAGATGGCAATAACTGCTCAGCGGAAAAAACGAAGTCGGTTTTGATCTACGAGTTAGTAGAGCTGGATGTATTGTCTCAAAGCGACTTCAACGGATATTCGATTGATTGTTTCGGGGCTACCACCGCAAGTATTGCATTGGACGCAAATGGCGGAGATGCATCCTATTCTTTTTTGGACGAGGGCGGAACGTCCACTTCTACCAATTTAACTGGACTAGATGCTGGTATCTACACCCTTATTGCCGAAGATGGACGCGGCTGTCGTGATACCCTTGAAGTAGAAATAACGCAACCGCTTGAATTAACCGTTACCGCTGAAAACATCTCGGACTACAATGGATTTCCTGTGTCATGCACAGAGTCGGCCGACGGACAAGCGGCGGCGATGCCTGCCGGCGGAGTTGCTCCTTTTCAATATGAATGGACAACAGGGTTAGCTGACGATACCAGTAATGTTGATTTACCCGGAGGAACCAATTATGTGTTAGTGACTGATGCAAACGGATGTGAACAATTGTATGAGTTTAATCTTGCGGCGCCTTCCGCACTTGGTGTCACAGTAGAAAGTCAATCAAACTATAATGGCTATAATGTAAGTTGCTTCGGATCCGAAGATGGTTGGATAAATTTGGAAGGAAATGGAGGTGTTGGAGGCTATGCATTTACGAGCGCAATAGATGCCACTGAGGGCCTTTATGAAGACCTCATTGCGGGTATTCAAACGTTTGAAATGGTCGATGCCAATGGGTGTGTAGCAACGTTGGATATTAATTTCTCCGAGCCGGCATCCATTGAATGCAATACATCGGTTGTTTCGAATTACAATGGATACAACGTGTCTTGTTATGAATACAACGATGCAATTGCATGGTCACAGCCATTAGGTGGTGTAGCACCATTTACATACGCATGGTCAAACGGGGGCAATCAGGCCATCAATGACAGCTTGGACGCAACTGATAACTTGGTATTTCTAATAGATAACAACAACTGCGAACGCACATGCGAATATGTAATAACTCAGCCGGACCCACTCGAGGCCCTCGTGAACAATTTACCGGATACATGCGCTCGTTCTGTAGGCTCTTTCATTACATCCCTTTCCGGTGGGGTCGCCCCCTATTCGAGTTATTGGTTTTATGAAAAGGACAGCACGTATACCTCTGGTGCAAGTTATACGGGCGCGGAGGCGGGCTTATATGACTTCCATATGATGGATTTGAACGGATGCACAAAAGATTACTCCTTCGATAAATTGGAAGTGCCGCAAGCCATTGTTTCATTTGTGAAACCTTACCGAAAATTCTGCACGCAGGAAGCAACGAAATTCGAATTGGAATCTGACAAGAATTTAATGGAGTATTCTTGGAACATCAACGATCAATATTTTTCCACACAGCCTGCTCCAGAGGTCTTCTTTGAAGAGACCGGACAGGTCCAGGTAGATGTAACGGTTCTCGATGAACACAACTGTATTGTAGATACCAGCTTGACTATAACTCTAGATGAAGGAGTCAGCATGTATATACCGAACGCCATAACGGCTGACGGTGATGGTCTCAATGATGTGTTCGGACCTGTTTATTCGGGTGTAGTGTTGTATCAGTGTGCCATTGTCGACCGCTGGGGCGTTACTGTATTTGAATCCAATAATCCAGACGAAAAATGGTTAGGAGGCATGCAGGGGGGAACCCATTACAACGGCAATGATGTTTTCAACTACAGTATAGCGGTTACAGGGGAATGTGAAATTGAGAAAAAATACAGAGGGCATATAATACTGATACGATAGTCTGATTTTTATAGAGGTAGTATTTATAGCATGATGTCTTATTTATCTGTCCAGGACAAGTTATTCGAATTAATTTGCCCTCAATGAAAAACAACCTTCTGACACTAGCGATTCTTTTTGTTGGTTTAAAAGCATTCTCGCAAGGTCTCGTTATAGATACTTTTCAAGATGAATCTACTGCAAATCGAATCGAATCTGTTGAAGCAGCACTAAGCGCCATAATCGATCAGCCCAGCCCTGTTGTAGGTTGCGGCGAACCCGTTACCCTCACCGCAACCATCGCGGGTGCAACCGAAGTGAGTTGGTTACGCAACGGAGAGCCGATCACGGGGGCAACCACCAACACGTTCATCGCCAATCAACCGGGCATTTATTCGGTTGTTGTTGTCTCATTGCTCTGTCAGCTCGTATCGGCTCCTGTGGAGGTTATATTGGAATCGCCCCTCAATGCAGAAATACTGAGTCCGGAAGGTACCAGTGCATGCCAAGGAGATTCTGTGTTGTTGCAAGCAACGGGAGGTAACGCCCAATGGCAATGGTATCGAGAGGGTGAGCCAATTAATGGAGCGGTCACAGCGGCTTATTTCGCCACGCTTCCGGGGAGCTATGTTGTCGTTGGTAATGAGTCGTCCATTTGTGCCAGCTCTTCACTTCCTGTGCAGGTAACATTAAACGCCATTCCGGATGTGAGTTTGGTTTGGGAGTCGAATCCACTGATTTGCTCGGGCGATAGCCTGGCTGTGCTGGCCGCTTTGGAGCCCGGCGACGTGCTGACTTGGTACCACGATGAGGAACCTATAGCTGCAGTTGGAACCACCTATTACGCGAGTTTGGCGGGAGAGCACCATGCAGAAGTATTCAACACCCTTTCATCATGCAGCGCCGTTACCGGCTCCATCTATTTGGAAGTATTGCCCGAGCAGGCAATAATTGTTGAGTCGGCAGGTAATGCAAGTGTTTGCGAAGGGCAGTCGGCTACACTGCTCGTGTCGGAAGTCGAGGGCACAATACAGTGGTTCACAAATGGTCTTTTCGTTGAAGGAGCTAACGCTACTGTTCTAACAACCTTTTCATCGGGAATCTATTCAGCTCAGGTCACAGATTTCAACGGTTGCGTCTCGACCTCGAACGCGATAGTGGTGGAGATCGGTTCATTGCCTTCCGTTGAGTTTGTTCTAGCAGACGGAACAGCGGTATTGTGTGGCCCGGAGGATACCGTATGGGTTGAATTGGAGGCAGGCAATGCATATACCTGGTATAATGGGGAAACCGTACTTTCGGATGAGGTAAGCAATGTCCTTTCGATAACGGTTGCAGGCGACTATGCTGTGCAGGTTGCTAATGCTGCCGGGTGCACTGCTATTTCGGAGCTATTGAGCGTACAGGCTTTTGACATCCCGTCACTTGATCTATTGCCGGGTGGAACCGTTAACCTGTGCGATGGTCAAACCCTATTTTTCGAAGCAATTGCAGAATTGGCAGTGAGTTATGGGTGGTATTACAACGGGGAGCCGATTGATGGAGAGTTTGGCACCGCCATCGAAGTTATGGATGCCGGAGAATACGCTGTGATTGTATTGGATGAGAACGGATGTTCGGCCGTATCGTCTGCCCAGGTTGAGTTGATTGCAGTAGCTACGCCCATCATTGTGGATGGAGGAGTAACACCGGAAGGACAGTTGCTTTTGACCGACGCGGCATCGGGACATCAATGGTATCTGAATGGGGAGGAAATTTCAGGCGCAACGGGCAATAGCTATTTAGCTACTGAAGACGGAGTTTATTCATGCATCGCGATTGAAGACATTTGCGAATCCTCCTTGTCGTCCGGCTATGAACTGGTGTTGGGAGGAGTGTTGGAGAGGTCGATGGTACTGAAGCTCTATCCCAATCCTGCTGAGGATTTCATTGTATTCGAAAACTCTTTGCTAACGGGGTCAACGTTTTCAATTTACGATGTTGCCGGGCGGGAGGTATTGAGTGGTGTGACCACGAATGCACGAATGACGGTGGATGTTAGCACGTTGAATGCCGGGTTGTATCGGTTGGTACAAGGCGAAGGAGTGCAGGCAGCGTTTTCGGTGGTGCGATGATCGGTTTTTACCTCTTAGGCGCGAAGAATTAAGGGTAGAAAATAATCTTCGCGTCTCGCTGTGGCTTTGACACGAATTCACGAATTAAGGTTGTTGTACCTTTTAATGACCCAAAGAATCAAGGGTAGAAAATAATCTTTGCGTCTCGCTGTGGCTTTGTCTCGAATTCACGAATGAAGGTTGTTCTACCTTTTAACGGCCCAAAGAATTAACGATGTAAAATAATCTTTGCGACTCTCTGCACCTCTGCGGTAAAAAAACCTACACCAACTCGATATCAAATTCCGTGAGCTGAACAAACTGTTCAATGCGCTCGTGAATCTCTTCTTTGGTGATTTCGAGCAAGCGATCGGGACCGAATTTTTCGCAGGTGAATGAAGCCATGGCAGATCCTACAATGATGGCGCGCTTCATATTTTCAAACGAAATGTTTTCTGTTTGCGCAAGGTAGCCGATAAAGCCACCCGCAAACGTATCGCCCGCGCCTGTTGGGTCAACAACCTCTTCCAATGGAAGCGCAGGAGCGAAGAACACATTGTTTTTATCGAACAGCAATGCACCGTGTTCGCCCTTTTTAATGATGAGGTATTTCGGTCCGAGTTCAAGAATCTTTTTCGCAGCCTTCACCAGTGAATGTTCCTTAGCCAGTTGACGTGCTTCTTCGTCGTTGATGGTGAGAACGTCCACTTTAGCGATTACTTGCATGAGGTCGTCCCACGCGATGTCCATCCAGAAATTCATGGTGTCCATCACTACGAGTTTGGGACGCTCGTTCAATTGCTCAATAACGCGCATTTGCACGGAAGGAGCCAGGTTGCCGAGCATTAGGAAGTCACAGTTCTTGTATGCCTCGGGAACAACCGGGTCGAATGTGGCAAGCACATTCAAGTCCGTCACCAGTGTATCGCGTGAGTTCATGTCGTAGTGGTACTTACCCGACCAATAGAACGACTTTTCGCCTTGTTTGATTTGCAGACCGCCTTGGTCGATACCGCGCTTGGTCATTTCATCGAGCATAGACTGCGGGAAGTCGTCGCCAACCACCGACACAAGTCCGGACTCATTCACGAAGTGCGAGGCGCACAGTGTGATGTAGGTGGCGGCTCCACCGATAACGCGATCTTGCTTCGCGAACGGGGTTTCAATAGAATCGAAGGCAACGGTGCCTACTGCAACAAGACGGGCCATAGAAAAAAAATTTTGCGCGAAGATATTGTGGATTGATGGATAAGTTGTAATATTGCACCCCTTTTCAGAAAGACCCTTTTGAAATCGGTGTTTTAGTCTCGGTTCATCCGGGATAGCTAAAGCGAGAGAGGTAGTTTCTTTTGAGTTCCGAAAGCGGCGTTCAATGGAAGATTCCTCAGTAGCTCAGCTGGTTAGAGCACATGACTGTTAATCATGGGGTCCCTGGTTCGAGCCCAGGCTGAGGAGCGAAGGCCATCACATTTAATTGTTGATGGCCTTTTTTATTTTTTTACCGCAAAGCCGCAGCGAAATAATTCGTGCATTCA
>CAMAYP010000057.1 GCA_945862415.1 Chryseobacterium gleum
GGAATGCAAACACGCAGCGTGATATCCTTGTAGCGAAGTTCGCATTCAGTGTTGGTATATCGGAGTCGCCAGCAACTATGCTTTCGATTTTTCCGAACCCGGCAACATCTATTATCAACGTAAACATGCCACAAGTTGGATCGAACGTAAATGCCTACATAATCAACTCCAAAGGCAGCATCGTTGAATCGCACACACTGCAAGGAAAATTCAATCAAATTCAAATTGAAGATCTGCCGTCAGGCATCTATGTTCTTAGCATACCTTCTCAAAAACTAACGCAAACATTTATAAAAAAATAAGCATGCGCATCAAGCAAACCATTGCCACACGTGGCGTTGAAAAATATACACTCAACTCCGAAAATGTCGCAACACGCATACCCAAGGCAGGCGATGTCGGCTTATTTCAAGTAGTTGAAGTTGACCGCCACAGCAGCTTGCAATGCATCGATAAACGCTCGCACAGCATTTTCGATGGTGACTATATCCTTGCGGTATTTGGCGATCGCTATGCAACTTCGCAATACGAAGGCTATGTGCCGAAAGAACCGATGGAGGTCTATCACATCATCGGTGCGGGAGGTGTAATTGGCATTGTGCACACCAAAAATGCAGCGTTGGATGATTACGAGCCCACGACCGTAAAACTCATTGGCTATTGCTGCGAAGAAAATGGTGAGGTCATCAATACGCTCTTCAGAAACCACCAACGCAGCACATTCACCGGTAAAATCCCGGGTGATGCCAAGGTGATTCTTTCCATAGGATCAACCATGGACAGCGGTAAAACCACAACTGCAGCGCACATCGCGCATGGATTGAAGACTACCGGTAAACAAGTTGCGTTCATCAAATTGACAGGTACCGTCTACACCAAAGACATCGACTACGTGGTAGACTGCGGAGCAGATGTAGCGATGGATTTCAGCAACCTAGGATTTCCTTCTACCTTCCTAATTGACAAAGCAACGATACTTGACATCTACCAAACATTGCTCGACGAGCTGGGTAAAGCCAATCCTGCCTACATCGTTATGGAAATAGCAGATGGTCTTTTCCAGCGCGAAACAGCCTTTCTGCTGGAAGATAAATCGTTCATGAAAACGGTACACAATGTGGTGTTCTCATGCGGTGATAGCCTCAGTGTGATGGCCGGTCTTCAAGTGCTCAATGAATGGAATATACAGCCTTGCATGGTAAGTGGCAGATTCACCATGAGCCCATTGCTTATCACAGAAGTGCAAGAACGTATGAGTGTGCCCGTACACACCATCGACAAGATAATGACAGGCGAATTAAATGCTATCTTCGAGCAGAAAATTCAGCCAGCAGTTGCATGAAGCTAACCAGAGAGAAGATGATTCGACAGTTTGTTAGCAATAACAAACTCGTTGTTACTCTTTCCTTGGTCTCAGCATTTATCAGTTCGTTGAGCAGTGTGTTGCTGCCACTGAGCATTGGAATTTACTACCAGGTTGCCTTCCAAGATCAATCGGGAAAGAGCCAACTACTTCAGCGAATAGGACTCGATATAACGAGCGTACATGACTTCTTCTTCTTCTTCGGAAGCCTTACCATCATAAAGGGCTTAATGACCTGGAGCGAGAACTATGGAATGCGTGTCATTGAAGAACGATTCACGCACGACATCCGCAGACTGCTGTTTCATGCCCAACTCAATCACAAGTTCAGCGCCTTCCAGTCGCGCCCGACAGGAAAATACATACTCCGCTACAGCAGCGACATGCTAGGCATTCAGTACTATTTATCCAAGGGAATCATCAAATCCATCTCCGATTTCGCGTTTCTCATTGTAGCCTTCGCATTGCTCAGTCAGATCAACAAGACCTTATCCATTGCGCTCATTGTAATCTTTTTGGCCGGGGCAATCATCATGCTCTTACTCTCCAAGTTGCAGGAGCAACCCAATGAAAACAGACGCAGCGCACGCAGTTCACTCATTGGCTTCATTGAACAACGGTTGCATGCATTTGCTACCATCAAGGCATTCAATCGAGCGCACCCTGAGGAAGTGAAATTCGATAAACGAAACGACAAATTCTATCAAAGCGCCATTCAATATCACTTCATCGGCGCAATCAATAAAAGCCTGCCGCAAATTATTTTCTTTGCCGCCATTGGCATACTGCTTTACCTCGGCCTGCCACACGGCGCAAACCCAGCCCCAGCAGATGGTTCACTGCTCATATTCATTTTGATGTTGCTGTATCTGCAAAGCGTTTACAAGCGCCTGCTGCGAGTGCCATCCATCATCAACGCCGGATCCACCGCATTTACAAATCTACTATCCCTGCTGAACCTTGAGCACGAGAATATGCATTCGCAGATTCAATCCAACAAACTGAAGGAAAACATCGCAATTCGCTTTGAAGATGTGCACTTCCGTTTTGATGACAATCAGCCTCTAGTAGAAAGTCTATCGTTCGAATTCAAAAAGGGCATGCTGCACAGAGTGGAAGGACCATCGGGTGGAGGAAAATCAACGATCTTCAAATTAATAATGAAGCTGTATGCACCTACAAAGGGTGTTATCCGGTTGGGAACCCATTCACTCAGCGACATTGGCGCTCACGATCTGAGAAAATTAATCAGCGGAGTAAGCGACGAATTTCCGCTTTTGGGAAATTCCATCTTCGAGGCCATTTCATATAGTCGGAAGGAAGCAAAAAAAGAAGACGCTGCTGAATTAGTTGTGCGTCTCGGACTTTGTTCAGCTGAGCATCGTGACGCATACCTGGATCGCAAAATAAAAACGTACGGCAGCGACCTGTCTTCGGGTGAGCGCCGCATGCTACAATTTGCGAGGGCTTCACTCACCCGTAAGCCCATTCTTTTGCTCGACGAACCATTTCTGGGTCTCAATGACGCAAACCAATCGGTTCTTTGCACTGAAATCAATAAAATGAAATCAACGCATCTCATTATCCTCATCGCCAATAACCTTCCGGATCATCTAACCATCGATCAAACGCTCACATTATGAAATACATCCTATCATTCATGGCTGTTGCAATCGTTTTCGCCTCGTGCAAAAAAGAGCCGGGCGTAGGCGGCGACGCAGAATTAAGAGGTCAAGTATGGGCCTATGCATTGAATGGCTCAGCCACCGACACCATTGCAGAATACCCTGCCGAAGACACCTACGTATACATCGTTTACGGCGAAAACACCGGCTTTGATAAACGAGTAAAAACAGATTACAACGGTGAGTTTCGTTTCTCATTTCTCTATCCCGGCGATTACACACTATACGTTTACAGCTTCGATCCTGCAGCTATTGATGCACAGAGCCCAATCATAAGGAAGGTTACCATAGAAGACCGAAAAGAAGAAATCGAAATCGAACGATTTGAAATTCTTACTCAGCCATGAAACGTGCACTCATTTTTTCCTTCATTTTCGTCGCGCCATTATTGGCAATAAGTCAGGACGCGAAGCAAATACAGTCAAGGGGCATACGCGTTGTTTACACCAAAACCGAGCAATTGCAAAAAGGCCAGCGCGAATTATCAATCGAGGTAACCCGCTACGACAAAAAAGGCCGCGAGACATCCATCGAGTATTTCAATGCAGACAGCATGTGTGTTAGAACAGAACAATTCACTTACAACAGCAAAGGCAAAACCATACGACACAGTATCGCAGATTCGATTGAAAAGAAAACGACCGTGGTGGAACAGCAGTATGACCGCTGGAATCGATTAACTCAGAAAACAACTCTTGAAAACAACCTGCCTGCAGAGCGAATAGAATATGCGTATAACAACTTCGATGATCGCATCAGCGAAATCGTTTATGACAAGGATGGAAAACTGAAGAAGAAAACGACCTTCACCTACGACAATAGAGGCATGCTCATAGGGAAGACAACTAACAATGCGGAGGGAGTTATCACATTCGACAAAAGCATCAAGTACACATATTGAGACGATTTAAAAATATATCGCTTTTCATTCTCTTGCTGGTTGCACATTACTCCTATTGCCAGCAACAGGATTTCACCGGGTTAACCGGTATCACGGTGTCGAAAAACATCAACCGCGCTTGGGATGTATCCCTGGGTGCTCAAGCTATGTTCAATCAGAACCTGCATGAGCTCTGGTTTGCGTTTTCGGATGGTTCGATTGGATATCGCATCAATCGAAACCTCAACACGGAGTTGCATACACGCATCATTCAATTTCGACAATTGGACAACAGCTACAGCAGGCGCAACTTGTATTACCACACGCTCACGTGGAGCAAGAGTTACAGAAAATGGGGCTTTAGCCTTCGCAATCGATTGCAGCAGCTCGTTTATGGCGAGCACTTCAATGATGCGTTCAAAGGACCTGTGTGGTACAATCGCAATCGAATTGCTGTGCGTTATCGCATCAATTACTATTTAGCGCCATACGTTTCCGCCGAAGTCATGGAACCGCTGAATCATGTGCGCCGCAAGGGCATTGACCAATATCGCATTGCAACAGGTGTATCTTACACACGCAATGACTACGTGCGGTTCGATGTATACTATCAAATTCAACAGCAGCTGCAGCGCTCAGGTGGCAACAACACCTACTTTGTGCTAGGCTTGAATGCTTCGATTAAAATACCATGAAAAATTTCTCCACGCTGTGGTTCTTCGTTCTGCTGTTGGCTGCATGCACCGGCAATAATCAAAAAACACCCCCACCAACTATGGAAGGAAAATTCGCTATTGCAATACACGGCGGCGCCGGGAATCTGGTGAAAATGAATCTTACTGCCGAAGAACAAGAAGCGTATAAAACCGCGCTCAACGAGGCGCTTGCAGCCGGTGAGAATGTGCTTTCGGGCGGCGGCACCTCCGTAGAGGCCGTTGAAAGTGCCATTCGAGTACTCGAAGATTGCCCGTTGTTTAATGCCGGAAAAGGCGCAGTATTTACACACGATGGTCACAACGAATTGGATGCTGCCATCATGAACGGTTCTAACCTTGAATGCGGAGCCGTGGCCGGTGTTCGTCACATTAAAAATCCCATAAGCGGTGCACGCAGTGTTATGGAACATTCTGAATTCATACTGCTGCACTCAGAAGGCGCCGAAGCTTTTGCAAAAGAGCACAGCATAGAACTTGTAGACACCTCCTATTTTTTCACTCAACACCGCTGGGAGCAATTGCAAGAGGCCATCGAAGACGACAAAACAGAGCTGGATCACAGCGGTAAAAAGCAAGCTTCGAATAATTCGAAACCGAGAGAAGAGAAATACGGAACCGTGGGTTGCGTAGCGCTCGATATTCATGGGAACATAGCAGCGGGTACTTCAACCGGTGGACTGACGAACAAGCGCTATGGCCGCGTGGGTGATACACCGCTGATTGGCAGTGGGACCTATGCCGACAATACTACGTGTGCCGTGAGCTGCACCGGCAAAGGCGAAGACTTCATACGCCTCAATGTGGCGCACGACATTTCATCCATGATACGATATCAAGCCCTATCGCTTCAAACTGCCTGTGACTCGGTGGTCATGCACAAGCTGAAAGGGATCAAAGGTCGCGGCGGCTGCATTGCCATTGACCGACAAGGAAACATCGTCATGCCGTTTACAACTACAGGTATGTTCAGAGGGAGCATCGATGTGAATGGCGTGAAGAAGATAGCTCTGTATGTCGAGGAGTAATTAATCGACCCCCAGATACTTGTGCGTTTGCACAGAGATACGCCAGCGCGTATTACTACGGATGTAATCCAGAATGTGTCCTTGCATGACTTCTCTTTTTTCCCATTCAGGCTGCATATAGAACATCGTTTGAGAAGACATTTTATCAGCATGTTCTTGCGACCACAAAATATCGCTCACATGGTTAATGACCACTTTCAATTCGTGCGACTTCGCATAATACTCTTGAAGGGGCGCCTTGAATTTTTTGGGGGAAAACGTTATCCAGTCCCATTCACCCGTGAGCGCCTGCGTGCCGGAAGTTTCCAAGTGCGTTCGAATGCCACGGGCTCGCAATGCTCGGGTGAGTTCTTCCAGGTTGTGCATGGTTGGTTCGCCACCGGTGATAACACATATTGGAGCGCCCGATTGCATCACGTCTTCCGTCAATCGTTCAACCGATTGCAACGGATGTTTTTCCGCATCCCAACTTTCCTTCACATCGCACCACACGCACCCAACATCACAACCGGCCAAGCGAATGAAATACGCCGGAGCCCCGGCATAGGCGCCTTCTCCCTGAACGGTGTAGAAGGTTTCCATAACGGGCAGTTGGGTCGATTGATTCATGCTGCAAAGAAACATGCGCAGAGGGGCGCATGCCAAATAAAAAATCCACACGGGATTCTGAGATTGACGCCCTTTCAAAGCCTACGAAAGATTCTCCAACCTTTGCTCACTGCTCCCACTATGGGGCATTCGAAATCTCACTTCCGAAACTTCCGCCAAATGCCTGATTGCCTAAAATCAGCCGACTCTTTGTCGGGGCATTGGCCTCGAGCCAAAATGCTGTTGTCCATATCAACCAAAATAGAGGGTCAACAGGTTTTTGAAATCTCTATTCAACTTTTGAATTCTTGTCAATTCTTCGTCCCGCGTGGATTCTGAAACGATCTTCCATTGAAAAGCGTTACTCTTCGCTTGGAAAAGCAATTTAAATTTAGTAGACTTCAATGAAAATAGCCACGACTTAGATCAGTCGTTTACCCACACGCAACGAACAAGGGTTTTCAACAATTGTTGAAAGTGTTGGAGCCGAATTATTCTGAGTCGCCCTTGCCGCTTTCACCCACAAACCAATCGTTTTTCGATTTGAATAGGACGTTGAACGTTGTAAGGGAACCGTAGATACGGGTGATGTACTGCTGCATTTCCACTTTATCGGAATCTGTCAACTTCGGATGCGCATTGATTTTCTGTTCCAACACGCGGAGTCGATCGCGCAACATCACAATCTTGTGAAAGAAATTGTCGACCGGAACCTCCTTCGGTTTCAAGGAAGTATCCTTGGGCTGAATGAGCAAGGTACCACCATCCCACTTATCCGCCAATTCAACGATATCGGTTACCTCATAATACATATCGAATACATTCTTCACGGCATCCACAACATCTTCCAACTCTACAGTTGAAGCGACGACTTGTCCGGGCTCAAGAAGACTAAAACCATCATAGGCCTTTCCCAATTCCTTTTCGCCGTGCTCGCGGAAGTAAATACGATACTTGTGGTCATCCATTCCGAATACGACGCCTTCGCCGTAGGTAGGGTGTGTTAGTTTGGATCCGATTGTGAAATTCATATTTTTTAGTGATTAGTGAAATAGTGAAACCGTAGGGACGCACTGCTGTGCGTCCACCCTTGCCCATCCAGCACTGCTGTGCGTCCACCCTTGCCCATCCAACACTGACGTGCGTCCATCGCGCGTCCATCACGCACTGCTGTGCATCCGTTGTGCATCCATTCCATTTACGCTGGATTTGATGCATCAATTGGCAGCGCATGCAAGTCGTAGTGCTCGGCCGAATGCACACGCACGGTGGCAAAATCACCAACACGTAAATAGCCGGAAGCAGTAGGAACAATTACTTCATTGTCGACCTCGGGTGAATCATATTGAGTGCGCCCTATATAGCTGTCACCCTCCACCCTGTCAATGAGTACGGACATTTCTTTTCCGACAAATCGTTGGTTCAACTCATACGATATATGAGATTGAGTCTCCATGATTGCATCGGCACGTTTACGTTTGGTTTTAGCAGGCACATCGTCCTTCATTCCATACGCGTGCGTATTTTCTTCGTGAGAGTAGGTGAAGATTCCCAATCGATCGAAGCGTGTTTGCTCCACCCATTGCTGCATCTCTTCGAAATCGGCCTGTGTTTCTCCCGGGAAACCGGCAATAAGCGTTGTGCGCAGCGCAATGTCGGGCACGCGGCTGCGAATGTCTGCAATGAGGGCATCTGTTTTTTCACGCGTTATACCCCGGCGCATGGCCTGCAGCATTTTCGTAGTACCGTGTTGCAAAGGCATATCGAGGTACTTGCACACGTTGCTTCGCTCGTTCATTACATCGAGCACGTCCATCGGGAATCCGGAAGGAAAAGCATACTGCAAGCGTATCCAATCGATCCCTTCAACATCGCTGATTCTTCTTATTAAGTCGGCGAGGTTGCGCTGTTTATAGAGATCAAGACCATAGAACGTAAGATCCTGGGCAATGAGAATGAGCTCCTTTGTGCCGGCAGCCGCCAGTTTTTTAGCACTTTCCACCAATTGCTCGGCAGGTGTACTCACGTGCTTACCGCGCATGAGTGGTATTGCGCAAAACGAGCAAGGACGATCGCAACCTTCCGAAATTTTGAAATACGCATAATGCGAGGGCGTGGTGAGCAATCGCTCACCAACTAACTCATGCTTATAATCCGCCTTCAAGGTCTTAAGCAAGCGAGGCAATTCACGCGTCCCGAAAAAAGCATCTACCTCAGGAATGTCCTTTTCCAGTTCAGGCTTGTATCGCTCCGAGAGGCAACCGGTAACGTACAACTTATGAACGTTCCCCTTTTCTTTCTCCTTGGCCCATGCAAGTATGGTATTGATGCTCTCTTCTTTGGCGTTATCAATAAATCCGCACGTGTTTACGATTACAATCTCGGCATCGCGCTCATCCGATTCGTGTTCAACCTGAAACGAATTAGCCTTGAGCTGAGCCATCATCACCTCGCTATCGAAGATGTTTTTGGCGCATCCAAGAGTTACAACGTTTACCTTATTCTTTTGGAGTGTTTTCGTTTTCATGAGCACTGCAAAGAAACAACGATTCGCTTGGTTTTGAACCATCCCGGTAACCTTTCAAAAGTTGCGTCGTAGAATGACACACTGAAAATCAAAAAGCTCTGCTCAAGAGCCGAAAAACTAAAAACGAACAATTATGATTGATAATGCTTTAAGGTATTATGGTAAGATAGACGAGGGAGGAATAGTTGACTTCGTTGATTTGCTTTCGGGTGTGCTCTACCGCAACCTCGGGCCCCGCAAAGACATCCGAAAAATGTGCAGTTTCGCCATTGAGCTTCTTGACAATGGACTGCGCTATAGCATCGACAACCGAGTTTCATTTACCTGGACAATCGAAAAAGACCGGCTCACCTTTGAATTGGAAAATCAGGCAAGTGAATGTGATGCCATTCGGTTACAAAACCATGCGCGCGATTTGCACGACATGGATGATGCCCAGCTAAAGGTGGCATTTCAGGAACAGATAAACAGCGATCAATTTGGTGTGAAGGGTGGTGCAGGTCTCGGCTTGTTGCAAATACTTAGAAAAGGAGCACTCTCCATCGACATTCAGATTCGCAAGCAAACCGACGAAACATTTATTTGTGTGAGCAGGATACAAACACCGTTGCTAAAGACTGAAAAAGTATGATTACGTCCATCAGTCAACCATCCAAAAGCAGCCCTGCCATTGCCTTCGACGATGACACCCATATCCTCAAGCTGGAAGGTATTTCAACACTAGTGAATGCAATAGAGTTTTACGATGGCATCATTGGCTGGGTAAACGCCAACGAAATACTGCTCAATAAAAGTGTCGAATTTCGCTTCCACCTACCCTATTTCAATTCTGCAAGTATGAAAGGAATTCTCATGCTTATGCAGCGTATCAAAAAAGGAATTGACAGCGGGTACTCGTGGAGTATCAGTTGGAATATAGAGGACGATGATGAGTTTCTTATAGACGCAGCGGAGTCTTTCGAAGACATGATAGACGTGTCAATACGCCTTGTAAAATCCTAAGGTACTAGGCCTTTTGATCATCAGCCGATTTGAACAGCGAATCAACGAAATCGTGTCGGTTGAACACTTGTAGATCGCCGATTTTCTCTCCAACACCAATGTATTTGACGGGAATACTAAACTGATCGCTGATACCGATGACTACTCCGCCTTTTGCTGTGCCATCAATTTTTGTGATTGCCAGGGCATTTACTTCCGTAGCAGCAGTGAATTGTTTGGCTTGTTCAAATGCATTTTGGCCGGTTGAACCATCCAGTACTAATAGGATTTCATGCGGGGCATCGGGAGTAACTTTCTGCATCACACGCTTAATTTTCGAAAGCTCATTCATGAGGCCTACCTTGTTGTGCAAGCGCCCGGCTGTATCAATCAATACTACATCCATTTGCTGAGCAACCGCACTTTGCAATGTGTCAAAGGCCACGCTCGCAGGATCGGCTCCCATTCCTTGAGAAACAATAGGAACTCCGGCGCGCTCACTCCAAACTTTCAACTGATCGACTGCTGCGGCTCGAAACGTGTCGGCTGCACCAAGCATTACCTTCTTGCCTTGGCCTTTTAGCTGATTTGCGAGCTTTCCGATGGTGGTCGTTTTTCCCACTCCGTTCACGCCTACGACCATAATAACATATGGGGCGTTCATTTTCGGAATGAAAATCTCCTCACCATTCTCGCCCTCATGACCCTTTAACAACGATGAGATTTCCTGTCTGAGAATACCATTCAGCTCCGAGGTATTCATGAATTTATCGCGCTTCACGCGCTCTTCAATGCTTCGTATGATTTTGAGAGTCGTCTCTACACCTACATCACTGCCAATGAGCATTTCCTCTAGGTTGTCGAGTACCTCATCGTCGACCTGACTTTTGCCCACAATGATTTTGGCGAGTTTCGAAAAGAAACCCGTACGGGTTTTCTCCAAACCCTGGTCTAAACTTTCCTTCTTTTCAGAAGAGAACAGACGTTTAAAAAAATTCATGTGTGCGCTGTGGGGTAAAACAAAAAAGACTTTCCCCGGAAGAGAAAAGTCTTTCTATACGTTGATGAACGAGTAATCAGTCCTTGGTAAACCAAGCCTGAACACCGTCGTTGTGTACGATCTCTTCTTTGAATGAATAAGCGCCTGATTTTGGCGACTTAACCATTTTAATCACCTTAGTGTGGTTCTTACCACTACCGGTTTGCAGGGTTGCAACTACCTTCTTAGCCATGGCTTATTCTTTATTTAATTTCTTTGTGAACAGTCATTTTCTTCAGGATCGGATTGTACTTTTTCTTTTCCAAACGTTCCGGAGTGTTTTTACGATTCTTTGTCGTGATGTATCGGCTGGTGCCGGGCATGCCCGACTCCTTGTGCTCGGTGCACTCCATAATCACTTGAACACGGTTACCTTTCTTTGCCATTTTTCTTATAATCTTGAATGGGGGCGCGAATGTACGTAGTTTTTTATGCTAATCAAGCAAAAATATCATGTTTTTTTACTTGACTACAGCACATTCGGCACACAGTGCACAAAAATACAACTGTTTTACAATCACTTAAAACATTTCTATCTTTTATTTTCTGCCTAGAGAACAGGTTCCAACCAAACAGCAACGTGTTGAAAAGCCCTTGAATATTGCTCCGGGCTGTTCGTGGAGGGAAATAAATTTGAATCACGTCGTTCTGCGTATCTACGCAGCCTAATCCCTATTAACTGAATTGCACCGTGGCTAGAAACACCAGTAAACATACCGAAGAGCCGGAAACTACCGAAACACCTGCCGACAATAAGCGAAAAGGAAAGCCGAGCGGTAATGGCAAGTGGGCCCGCTTCATCAATTTCCTTCGAGACCCACGCGTTCAGAAAATCATTGGAATATTCACTGTTCTATTCAGCGTTTTTACATTGCTGGCTTGTGTTTCCTTCCTGTTCAACGGATCGCACGACCAACGCCTAGTGCTTGGCCAATACGATTCGCTTCAAAGTCAGAACGAGCCCTACACCAACTGGATGGGAAAAATTGGCGCCCATGTAGCGTGGTTTTTCATGAACAAATACTTCGGTCTGGGTGCTATTTTCCTACCCCTCATCATTTTCGTTCTCGGCTGGCGCATCTGGTGGGGACGCGATTTACTGCCATTTTGGAAAACCATTCGCATATCGGCACTTGCCATGTTCTTTTTTCCCCTGGCCATCGGATTCCTTTTTCATCACCGCGTGGAGGGACTCGATCGCACCATAGAAATAAGTTGCAACCCTAATCTAGTAGGCGGTTATGGACACCTGGCAACTGTGTGGTGTGTGTTTACAATAGGCTGGTGGGGCACCTTGATGCTGTTGCTGTTTACAGTTGGGGCGTTTCTGATTTTCAATTTCAATCATCATGTAGAAGCAGCCTGGGTAAGGTTTAGCGAATGGTGGGCCGACATGCTCAAACCCAACCCCAAAGAAGAGGAGGAGGAAGAGGAAGAAGTAAAAAAGCCCATCATGGCTGCAGCACCGGTTGCTGTTCGAAACGAGGTTAATACACCGCCCGCCGCAACAACCATTGAGGTGAAGGTTCCCATTGTGGAACCGGAAGTCCCGTGGGAAAACAAAGAAATTGTATTCGAAGAAGAGGAAATGCTGGAGGAGCCTGAAATTGTGACTCTCGAGGAAGAAGAGGAAGAGGAAGACCTCGCCTTGGCTGAAGAAATCGAACTTTCCGACGAAGAAATACGTGAGCCGGAACCACTGATTGTTGAGCGTGCATCGTCGGGTGGGCCTACCACCATTCAAGTGGATGAGGACTTTTCGGTTGAGCTGAATCAGGCGGAAGAAGAATTGGATGAAGTAGAAATTCAGCGAAACATAGAGTCGCTCGGACCATTCGACCCAAGGCTCGATTTATCGCGCTATACCTTTCCTCCCATTGATTTGTTGAAGGCACATGGCGGACAAGGCCCTCAAATCGATAAGGAAGAACTCGAGGAGAACAAGAACAAGATTGTCGAAACACTCAATCACTATAAGATTGAGATTGCGAAGATCAAAGCCAGCATTGGACCCACAGTAACCCTCTATGAAATCATACCGGCTCCCGGAGTTCGAATCAGTAAAATCAAAAACCTAGAAGACGACATTGCTTTGAGCCTTGCTGCGCTGGGCATACGCATTATTGCCCCTATTCCCGGCAAAGGAACCATCGGTATTGAAGTGCCCAACTCGAAGCCCGATGTGGTGAGTATGCGCTCACTCATCAATTCAGAGAAGTTTCAAAATGCTGAAATGGAACTACCCGTTGTATTGGGAAAAACCATCTCAAACGAAAACTTCGTTGCGGACCTAGCCAAAATGCCTCACTTGCTTATGGCCGGTGCAACAGGGCAGGGTAAGTCCGTGGGGCTAAATGCAATTCTGGTTTCCTTGCTATACAAGAAGCATCCTGCCGAAATCAAATTCGTATTGGTCGACCCCAAAAAGGTGGAGCTTACGCTATTCAACAAAATCGAACGTCACTTTTTGGCCAAGCTCCCCAATGAGGCTGATGCCATTATAACGGACGTGCAGAAGGTGGTTCGCACGCTGCAGTCACTGTGCATTGAAATGGACAACCGTTACGAACTGCTTAAAACTGCCGGTTGCCGTAACATTAAGGAGTACAACGGAAAGTTCGTAGCACGCCGACTGAACCCGGAAAACGGTCACCGCTACCTCCCTTATATCGTTTTGGTGGTCGACGAATTTGCCGACCTGATCATGACAGCAGGCAGGGAAGTCGAAACGCCCATAGCTCGATTGGCCCAATTGGCCCGTGCCATTGGCATTCACCTGATTATTGCTACCCAGCGCCCATCGGTAAACATCATAACCGGAACCATCAAGGCCAACTTCCCCGCGCGTATCGCCTTCCGAGTTACATCCAAAATTGATTCTCGTACCATCCTGGATACCGGCGGTGCAGAGCAACTTATTGGCCGAGGCGATATGCTCTATTCAAACGGCAACGACCTCATTCGTTTGCAGTGCGGATTCGTTGACACGCCTGAAGTAGAAGAGATAACAGACTACATCGGAAATCAACAAGCCTACCCCACCGCCTTCCTGTTGCCGGAAGTTGTAGACGAAAATCAGTTGGAAATGGGTAATTTTGACTCCGCAGACCGAGATGAATTATTTGAAGATGCAGCTCGCATCGTGGTAATGACCCAACAGGGAAGTGCCTCGATGTTGCAACGGAAACTGAAACTGGGTTATAACCGCGCCGGAAGACTGATTGACCAAATGGAGGCAGCGGGTATAATAGGACCTTTTGAAGGAGGTAAAGCCAGGAAGGTTCTCATTGCCGATGACATCTCTTTGGACCAATTCTTGAAATCGCGGTCTTCGAACGATTAAAATTTATTTCATGAAACAACTTCTTTTTTTGATGCTGGCCCTAATGATTGCCGGTACAACAAGCACTCAGGCACAAACCTCGAAAGACATTCTCGATAAGCTTTCAGCCAAAGCCAAGACCTTCAAAACCATCACTGCCGACTTTACCTACACGCTCAACAACCCCAAAACGTCCACCAATCAGACGTTGAATGGCAATGTGAAGGTGAAGGGGTCTAAATACTACGTTTCGATGAGCAGCTACCAGATTTGGTGCGATGGCAAAACGGTTTGGAATTACAATAAAGACAACAACGAAGTAACCATCGACAACTTAGCTGACGTTAAGGATGGTGGTTTCGACCCATCCGAAATGTTTACCATCTGGGAAAAGAACTTCAAGCATGAAATGAAAAACGCCAACGCAACCGTTGACGGCATCAACTGCTATCAAATCGCTCTGTACCCTAACGACGCTAAAAACAAAGCCTATCACACAGTTACACTCAACGTTGACAAAGCCAAAATGGAGGTTACCAAGGTTGAGATCAAAACTCGCGACAACGCAACAATGACATACAAAGTGAAGAATTTCAAAACAAGCGCGGAAATTGGTGATGGCGAATTCATGTTCAATAAAGGGAAATTCCCCGGAGTAGAAGAGGTCGACAACCGAATCTAAATTCTTTCCATCCAACATTTAAAGGGCCTCAAGGCCCTTTTTCATTTCTATTGTTTTCGACCGTCAGACGCCTGCACCTGCCAACCAATCAATATCCTTTATCAACTTCAATAGTGTTCTATGCTCTTCCGAGTTTTCATCAGGTGTGTGATTGTATTGCCACGAAGCATGCTCCGGCAAACTCATCAGGATCGATTCAATTCGTCCACCGGTTTCCAGGCCGAAACGCGTGCCTCTGTCGTAAACCAAATTGAACTCCACATATCGCCCCCTGCGTATCAACTGCCAGTTCTTATTTGAGGGAGAAAAATCAAGTCCCTTATTGGCTGAAACAATCGGAAGGTAAGCCTTCAAAAAGGTTCTGCCCACAGCAGCAACAAAACGAAACAAATCATCCTTCGACATGGAAGCATCAGCGCG
>CAMAYP010000058.1 GCA_945862415.1 Chryseobacterium gleum
GAACGGTATCCCCTTGCATGGCGCATTGATTCAAATGAGGCAAATCGCGAAAACGCTCTACTTTGAGCTCGTGAGTTTCACCATCCGGTGTGTAAATTTCTAAACCATATGCTTTGCCTTGCTGAAGTGATTCCAAAATTTGATTCTGCTGATTTGTGCCGGAACTTACTACTGTAGCCAGCCGACCATAATCGTATACTTTTCGAATATCATGGTTATCATCATTGGCTATAATGTAGACCGGGCGACCGGCAGACAACGCGGCATCCCATTGTGGCAAACTAAACTTGATGTGATTTAAAGCCTCCACCAAATCATATCCGCTCAATTGCTCCATATCAAAAGCATCATAGGCATTGCGCAAAGCGGGATGAGCAATGGCCAGAACTTTACATTGAGGACGAAGCCGATCGATAACAAATTGTTTGCTGTGTGTGCATTGAAAAATGGGAAAATCAAAGAACCACACCTTTTCCGCACCTAAACACAGTTGATGGTGCTTCATGATACCATATCCATGCTCGTACATACTAACGCTAAACGAAGAGGTGTCCACCTGTTCGTTAATACTCATGTAGTCTGATATCCCAAGGGCGTCGTAACCTAACTCTTTGTAAGTTGCCTCAATGTCCTTCACTGAGCTATTGCGACCATTGGTAATTCCTGCCCAGGCGTTGCTTTGCACCTGAAAATTACAGAGCTTCCAATCGTGCCCGTTGACATCGGCATAAGGATTAAACCACTTGCTACCTTCGAAGGGCTGTGCGCGCGGAAAATCATAAACCGGACAAATCAACGACCATTGAATGACGGTGACTGCCACGACGAGACCTATCATCCAAGCGAAGACAACCAGTACATGTCGAAAAAATCGTTTCATTTCCTTTCAGATAAACCACGTCAAAAATCTTCTACTGAATTAATGCCTGCATTAAGATTACTTATTCAACACCTTAAGCTATCAACAGCAGATCTTGCGTGTGCTCAAAGTGATGTTATGCTGTTGTGAATTTGTGATGAGATAAATGCGCATCCTTCCGATTAGGATCCAAGAATGGTCGGGTGAAGTATTGTAAATAACAAAGACTTGCAATCTGATGATTGAGAGACCGAACAACTTATTCGTCATTCAAAAAAATCAGGTCGGTCGGTAATAATTCGCCGAAGAGTTATAGTTCTTAACTCATACGGAGTTGAATAAATAACTAATACACCAGCCATATGGTCTTAGTATTCACCACCAACCTTTCGCTCTTTATATCGCTCAATTTTACTTGGTGGCAAATCCTCAGGCGCATAGGTTTCAGGAAGTCGCTCTGTAAGTGACGCAATAAATGAGCTCAGACATTGGATTTCCGCAGCGGTCAAATGCAAACTATCTGCAGATAACGTTTGATTGTGTAATTCAACACCTCGTCCTAGTGCACCTCCTTCGTTGTAAAAACGAATCACCTGCTCAAGAGTGGTAAAGGATCCATTATGCATATAGGGCTTTGTTCTTGACGCATTGCGCACCGTACCCGTTCTAAATGCATGACGCATTTCAGGCGCCTCAAAAATCAAGTGCCTGCCTAAATCAGCGCTCAATGAAGGCGATAATGTATCGCTCGGTGTTCCGATAACCTCGAATTCACTCGATACGTATGGAGGCTTCACACCATTGAAAATGGGAACAAAATGGCATGTGCCGCATTGCGCTTTCCCCATGAACAGATTAAACCCTTTTTCTATGTAATCATCCACTGATGATAGGTTATTCATGGCGTCATCAAATGGCGATTGCAAGGAGCTAAAGGAGCTGAGGTAGGTCATCAACGCACCCAAAATATGCCGCTCCGTAATGTCGGGATAAGCAGGTGTGCAACTCGCTAGGCGTTTGAAGCGCTTGGAATATTCCCGACAACTCAGCACGTTCGATACAATTTCGTCGGGACGACAACCCATTTCTTTGGGATTACAAATTACGTGATGCAACTGATCTTCGACTTGATAAAATTGACCATCCTGCATGATGAGATGATTGTGAAAAAGATTCAACAAGGAAGGAGTATTTCGAGGTAAATTCTCCTGAGCATCAAACGCCAGAGGAACGGCTCTTGTGGTGTCTGCAAAGAACATGTCGGGTCGATGACAACTCGCGCAACTGCGCTTACCATTTCCGGAAAGAATCGGATCAAAAAATAAGATTTCTCCAACATCGCGAATCTCCTCCAGCAAGCTCTCGTCTGTAACATGAGCAAATACTCCCTTACTGTTTTGCGCGGTAAAAAGATCTTTAGAAAAAATGGATACGGTTGCATCATTCAGCGAAAAATCCACAAAGCTGTTCGATGAAAATTGATACTTCTGTATAGACTGTTGATTCAAAGCGAACAGCGGATTTACGTAACTTCTGATGAAATGAAAATGATTGAACTCGTCATAATTCGAATCAACTGTACCTATAAAAAGTTGCATTTGAGCAAAGAGCTTTAAATAATCATTCGACTGTTTGTAGTCTTTAAACTCAGCATTGAACGCGGCCTGAATTTCTTCCACGCTACTCATCATGATTCGTAACTCAGGTACAATTCGAGATGTTTCAGGACATTCAAAACCTGTTGTATAAATGGCTGCAAGATTGAGCAAGAACAATCGATTTGCATAGTAGAAACTCTTCGGGTCATTTAACTTTTGCTGCACACTATCTGATAAATAGTCATCCAGCACGACAAGACCAGGCTGAAGCAGTTGAATCAACTCGTTGGTATCGCTACCACCTTCTTGCAGCGTGAGCTCAAACAGGATGAGACCATCGCCCTCACGCCGATACGGTTTTTCGAATTTTTCGAAAACTTCTGTTTCCCATTCTACCGGCAGTGGAGCATTAATTTTCTTATATAACAACGGATCTAGATAGCGCAACCAAAAATCTGCCTGCTTCATACACATCCTTGTTTCATAAAGCAGTTTTTGCTCGTCGTGTCTATTCGCATCGTTATGCTCAGATTGTTGCAACAGTTCGGCCCATTTGTGCTGCAACACCAGCACTCGCTTGCTATAATCAGCTATTAATAATTGTTCTCGATTGCCCACAAAATCAGCAAACGAATAAATGACCAAAAGGCATACAATACAGGAGAGGGTAGGGAACAATTTTGATCTCATACGGCCGTCGTTCTGGTGGGTTATTTCCGTTGAGCGAATTGAAACAATAATGTCATTCACATTGCAAAGAAGAAAATGAATAAATAGTAAAAGGAACGTAAATCTCCTGTTGCCGGAATTCGCTAAAGCCCGACTTCATGAGTAAAGCGCTCGTATTTAAAGGCAATAACAGTAAAATAACAATGAGGGGTTTGTGTGCCTCGTGTTAAAAAACATGCAACTCGGTGCTGTTATGTCGAAGAAATCATCCTACTCGTGGAGAGCACACCCAATGACAGCATTCAATTGATAATTGAAAGGTAAAGATTGCTGTCAACTGCAGCAGAATCATCTCGATAGGTTTGTCTCGTTAATCCATTAAAACCCTAAACATGCATACAACAACATTCTTTGCTCCGCTTACGTCACGAGTTCGCTCGCGCCGTAGTGTGTTTTTACAATCAATCACAACTGTATTTCTTATTGCATTCGCTATAGATGTAATTGGGCAGGTAACCTTCACGGGCAACTACCAGCAAAATTTCGATGGCATAGGCACTAGTTCAACCATACCAGCAGGCTGGAGCCATATCGGGAGTTTGGGGGGAAGTAATTCTACATGGGGAACATCCATTCCTGCCAGCGGAAATACTTCAGCGGCATCGGCTGGCACAACGAACAACAACTTAATTGTTGCAACAAATAGCTTCACAGGGACAAGCAATACAAGGGCGTACAATTATTCAGGATCAACGACAGCTAATAGAGCGCTTGGAACATCTCCAACCAACGGTGCAGGTAACATTCTACAATTACGATTGACAAACAACTCTGGAGCTGCATTCAATGTTATTCAGGTAAACTACGATATACGACGCTTTGCCAACAGTTCTGCAAGTGAATCGCAGCCGGGTTACTATTTGTTTGCAAGCGTAAACGGGGGCAGCACATGGACCGCATTAACTTCGCTCAATCCTACTGCTACAACAGTTCCCAATACAACTGGAACAAGCAGTTTCTCTCAGCAAATTACTTTGGCTTCTGCCATTGCTAACGGATCAGAACTCAGACTTCGTTGGGTTGATGACAACTCAACAAGTGCATCGCCCGACCAGCGAATAGGATTAGATAATGTCATCATTACCGTGGTTAATCCGGGCGTCTGTGGAGTTCCGGCCAACTTAACGGTTAGCGCACTTAACTCAACATCGGGAACATTAAACTGGCAATCAGTGCCGGGTGCAAATTCATACACTGTGCAATGGAGAGCGTTAGGAAGCACAACCTTCAATGTAATTAATGGCTTAACCGGAACATCTACCGTCATCAGTGGTCTCACCGAAGGCACTAACTATGAGTATCAGGTGCAGTCGGTCTGCGGCAGCGGTACAAGTGTGTTTTCTAATCTTTCTTCTTTTACAACACCTGTTCCCGGCGTTTGCGGCGTACCATCCGCCCTGAGTTCGGCTAGCATCACTTCTTCATCGGCAGTTTTAAGTTGGACTGCAGTTTCGGGTGCTAACGCATACAATCTTCAGTGGAAAACATCTGCCGGAACCACATTCACAACAGTTTCAAACCTTATAACCAACAGTTACACCCTGAGCGGGCTTGCTCCCAGCACATCATACGATTTTCAAGTGCAGGCGGTTTGCGGCAGCGCAACTAGCGCTTATTCAGCTCTTGCAAGTTTCACCACTTCGGCCAATACCACGGTGAATGAAGTTATTTACCTTTTAAGTGGTGCGCTTCAACCTACTTCCATCACCATATCGGCAAAGATGACCACCGCATCCACTACCTGCAGGGCTGTGGTAAGCACTTCATCGAACCTAAGCAACCCTATTTACTCGCCTTTTGTAAGTTCGTCATCGGCCAGTAATTTCATGACCAAGTTTAATGTTACCGGCCTTCAGCCCAACACACCATACTTCTACGCTATTGAATCCAACGGAGTAGTTGATAATTCCACAGATGACATCGGACAATTCAAAACTCCTGTTGCCGGGGCGTTCTCGTTTACGTTCGCACATGGTTCTTGTTCCGGTTCCTCAAGCCATCAGGTATTCACCGCCATTCGAAATAAGAATCCACTGTTTTTCCTTGAAACGGGAGACTTCCATTATGCCGATCCCAACTCAAGTAACATCAGCACACACCGCAATCCATACGAAACCATACTATCGGCCGGTCCAACCTCAGGATTGCTGAAAAGAACAGCACTTTCATACATGTGGGACGATCACGATTACTGCGGAAATAACAATGTGGGGAGCAATCTCACGGGAACTGCCAACGCGCGTCAGGCCTATCAGGAATACATTCCACACTATCCGCTGGTTGCAGGTTCGGGTAATGTGCCCATTTATCAGTCATTCGTTGTGGGCCGTATTCGTTTCATTTTGGCCGATTTAAGAAGCTTGCGTGCCAGCGGAACCATGTTTGGTACCACTCAAAAAGAATGGTTCAAACAACAATGCCTTGCGGCACGCGACAACTGCCAGATGATTGCCTGGATTACCGGCACATCTTGGGGGGGCACGCAATCTGACAACTGGGGAGGATTTGCAGCTGAACGCACTGAATTGTCGAACTTTTTCAGAGACAATAACATTTTGAATATGATGATTTTCAGTGGCGATGCTCACATGATTGCTATCGACAATGGAGTAAATCACGACTTTTCTACAGGTAGCAATAATCCGAACGACTATCCTGTATTTGCAGCAGCAGGGCTTAACCAGTCAGGTTCAAATAAAGGTGGAACCTACAGCCAGGGGGCTTTTACCAACTCTAGTTCTACAAATGGTCAATACGGCATTGTAGAGGTTACCGACAATGGGGGCTCATCCATTAGCTTTACCTTCAGAGGGTATCGCACTACCGGTAATAGCACCACGGAGACACAAATAGTCACGTATAGTTTTTCACGCAACCTATGCACACCTGCCGGTTTCGCTATGCAGGACAATCGCTTTACACTGCGAAGCTTGAACGAAGGACAACAAGTTAATTTAACTTGGAAAGCAGAAACCGTTTCCCAAAACGTAATTCTCGAACGCGCAGGAATCGACGGAGAGTACATCAAAATTGCGGAAGACCTCAATCCCGCTGCATCTTTCACCGATGAACAACCCAGATCAGGTTGGAATTACTACCGTTTGCTGGATGCAAATGGCGCTGCAATAGCCACTCAGAAAGTCTTTGTAAAAGGTAGAAGCGAATTAAACGTATTTCCTAACCCCAGTTCCAATCATATTACCCTTTCAATGCCCGAGTGCGATGCACTTGATGAAGGATACATTCTTGTTTTTAACGCACTCACCAAATGCGTAATGGAAAAGCAAGTGCGATTTGGCGAAGGTAATTCTGTTAAAATCGACATAAGTGAATTGGAGTCGGGCCTATATACACTGGTACTGCAGGCCCATGGCGCAACGTTGACTAAGACCATTTTGGTATCCAAATAATTTGTCTTTCCAATTATAACAAGCTAAAAAAAATTGATTACATGATTTCAGTAAACTCATTCCTTATTCGTTTTGCACTCATTGCTTCCTTCTTGGTTAGCATTCTAAATGTGCAGGCACAAGTCAATTTCACTGGCAACTACCAGCAGAATTTCGATGGTATGGGCACCTCTTCGACCATCCCAACCGGCTGGAGCCATATTGGAAGTTTGGGAGGCAATAACGATTCCTGGTTCAGTACCATTCCGGCCTCAGGTTCTCCATCCTCAGGATCGCTTGGAACCGTCAACAACTCGCTCATTGTTGCTACCAATTCGTTCAGTGGCAGAAGTAATACCCGCGCCTACAATTACTCCGGTTCTACGAGTTCAAATAGGGCGCTGGGCACATCACCTACTAGCGGTGCAGGCAACATTCTTCAGTTGCGTTTGCTCAATTCTACGGGAGCTTCAATACAGTCCTTGAACATCGCCTACGAGGTGCGTCGATTTGCCACAGCTTCTTCGAGTGAAGAAATACCCGGCTATTGGGTTTTTGTGAGTATCAACGGTGGCTCAAGCTGGACTGAGTTGAACGCTCTGCGACCAACATCTTCAACGCTTCCCAACAGCAATGGAACCAGTAATTTCAACCAAACTATTGCGCTACCTGCCGCAGTATCGAATGGCTCGGAAATTCGGCTTCGCTTTGTGGACGATAACTCCAACAATAGTTCACCTGATCAACGAATTGGTATAGACAACGTAGTGATTTCAACAACTGCGCCCGCCACGTGTGGCTCGGTTATCGGCCTTGTTGCTTCTGCCGTTACACAGCAAAATGCATCACTTTCTTGGGGCCCAGTAGCAGGAGCTACATCGTATAATTTGCAGTGGGGCCCTGCGTCGAATCCGTCGGCCAATACGGTGAGTGCATTGACCAGCAACTCCTATTACCTTAGCGGGTTGATAGCATCCACAGCATACGCCTATCAAGTGCAGGCGGTTTGTTCGGGTCTGGTCGGAAGCTATGCTGCACCGGTATCGTTTACCACACTATCGGCTACAGCATGCGGCACGCCGGCAGTTCTTAGCGCGAATGCAGTAGCCCAAACAACAGCCACATTGAGCTGGGGCAGTGTTAACGGCGCATTGTCTTACAATTTGCAATGGGGGCCGGCCAGCAATCCAACTGCCAATACGGTGAGCGCATTAACTTCAGTGAACTATAACCTGAGCGGACTAACAGCTTCTACCGCTTATGCTTTTCAGGTGCAGGCAATTTGTTCTGTTGAGCAAAGCGCATACTCCACATCTGTGTCTTTTGCCACGCTTGCTGAGCCGGGTGCATGTGGTACACCAACAGGTCTTGCAGCGAACACCACTACCGCTTCAGGCGCAACCCTGAGCTGGACTGCTGTATCGGGGGCTACCGTCTATAACTTGCAATGGGGACCGGCTGCGAACTCTTCGGCCAACACGGTCAGTAATTTGACATCAACCACTTACAATTTAGGCGGCCTTACTGCCTCTAGTTCTTACTCCTTTCGAGTTCAGGCAGTTTGTCAGGGCAACAGTGGCAATTACTCCACCCCTATTTCCTTCAATACAATTTCCGCCGGCACGTTGAATGAGGTCATCTATCAATGGAGCGGCGCTATTCAACCCACCTCAGCCACCGTTGTTGCTAAATTGACTTCAGCCTCTACTACCTGCCGAGCATTGGCTAGTATTTCTTCAACACTAACAAACCCCATTTACTCTGCGTTTGCCCCTGCTTCCACCAGTAACAACTTCATGGCTAAAATGAATTTTACAGGGCTGCAGCCGAATACTACTTATTACTACGCCATTGAATCCAATGGAGTGGTTGATAATTCTGCTACGGATATCGGCATTTTTAAAACACCGGCTGCGGGACCATTCTCATTCAGTTTCTCTGTTGGCTCTTGTTCCAGCACCGGTAACCATCAGGTATATACTGCCATGCAGAACAAGAACCCTTTGTTCTTTTTACAAACCGGCGATTTCCATTATTTGGACCCAAACTCTTCGAGTATTTCAACGCACAGAACTCCTTATGAGAGCCGCATCTTATCGCTTGCGCCTAGTGCTAATTTTTTGCGCAATACTGCCGTGGCACACATGTGGGATGATCATGACTATTGCGGAAACAACAACGTTGGAAGCAACCTCACTGGAACGGCCAATGCGCGACAAGCATACCAAGAATATGTGCCACACTATCCGCTGGTAGCCGGTAGTGGAAACGTGCCGATCTACCAAGCATTTACCATCGGCCGTGTGCGATTTATTTTAGCCGATCTGCGCAGTGTACGCTCGAGTACAAGTATGTTTGGTACCACGCAAAAAAATTGGTTCAAACAAGAATGTCTCAATGCGCGTGACAATTGTCAGGTCATTGCCTGGGTAAGCGGAACTCAGCTTGGCGGTGATCTGGCTGACAACTGGGGTGGGTTTACCGCAGAACGCACAGAACTTGGCAATTGGTTTCGCGACAACAACATCCAAAATCTGTTCATCATGAGTGGTGATGCACACATGGTTGCCATTGATAACGGTACGAATCATGATTTCTCTACCGGCAGCAACAACCCCAATGATTATCCGGTGTTTGCTGCGGCCGCGTTGAATAATGGAGGATCTGATAAGGGTGGCACTTACAGTCAGGGTAAATTTCCAAATCCTTCTTCAAGCTCCGGTCAATACGGTTTGATTGAAGTCATCGATAATGGTGGATCAACTATTTCATTCAACTTTAAAGGATACCGCACCAGCGGAAATACTTCAACCGATTCCCAGATAACCAGCTACAGCTTCACACGCACGTTATGCACTCCTGCGCAGGGAATGATCATGGAGGACAATGCGGAAACACTCTTTACTACACGCACACAGGACGAGGGTGCGTCAACTGTACTTACATGGCAGGCGGGAAGCACAGAAGAAATTGTTCACATCGAACGTGCAGGCACCGATGGACATTATGTGGTCATCCGTGAGCAAGAAACCGGTAAGGGAGTTTATACCGATTACAATCCCCTGTCCGGGTGGAATTACTATCGCTTAATGAACAACCTAGGCGAGGTAATTGCCACGACGGAGATTTTTACAAAGGGAAAAGCTGAGCTTACCATCTATCCGAACCCTGCCTCAGATAACATTCAAGTGAGTATGCCCGAGTGCAAGGATTTAGCGACAGGCACCGTGCTGGTATACAATGCACTTCGTATGTGTGTGCTGCAAGCAGAAGTCAATTTTGATGATCAGCAGATTGCAAAATTGGATGTGGGTTCCCTGGTGCCGGGATTATACACCGCCGTTTTGCAAAGCAACGGGGCAAGCATCAGCAAACCGTTTATCATTGTAGATTAAATGCATAGAATAGTTGGCCGGCGGCTGAAGATGAGATGAAAAAGCTTTGTTTCGTTTGTTTCGTATTGTTGATTTATGGGCTTGTTGCTTGTTCTAATAATGGCCGACAAGTCGCAAAAAGAAAAAGCCCGAGCCCGCCGGAACCCTTCATTCCGGCGGGTCTTGAGGCTTCCGCTCGGAACGAATTCAAAAAACAATACGTGCAAGGGTATGAACTATATTTGATGCATTGTGCCAAATGCCACGGTCCTAGCGATTCGAAATCTACCCCCGATGTTTTTACCGATACGCAGTTGCTCAATTACAATCTTCGAAACAGCAACACGCACATGGCGGTATTTCAAAGGGCCACCATTACCGACGGTGAATTGTCGCTCGTGATGACCTACCTGCGTTACAGAACCTCCAACTAAGGCATACGGCTTCATGGCGCAATGGAAAATCAGTTGTCGCTCGCATATTTCTTAACTGAAGGTTAATCCGAAGCCTTCTTTCGTGCTAGCGTAACAAATACATTTAGATTCCTTTTATAATCACGCATGATTCGTTTAGCTGTAGGTCTAATTTTCGCTCTCATTCCCATTGGCGCTCAGGCCGCTGCTAAAGGGCAAAGTGATACCCTGCGTGTACTGAGTTTCAACATCCTTTACGGAGGAGATGAAATCGATTTTCAGAAAGTAATTGAAGTCATTCAGAAAGCGAATCCCGATGTTGTGGGCATTCAAGAAGCCGAGGGCAACATTCCGAAATTGGCATCTGCACTTGGGTGGAAATATTATGATAGTCGGTTGCACCTTCTTTCAAAATATCCTATTTTCTGCGACAGCATACACCAGTGGTACTATGCATTCATCGAAATAAAACCGGGCAAATCAATTGCCTTTTTCAATATTCACCTTCCTTCCGATCCGTATGGGCCCGATTTAATTCGTGACGGTGCCTCTGTTGAAGATGTTTTAAGGAACGAATATCAGTTGCGCTATATCGAGCTGAATCCATTCGAACTCATGTTCAGAGAATTGGCTCAAAAGAACATCCCTACAATCGTTACCGGCGATTTCAATAGCCCGTCTCATCGGGATTGGACCGCCGAAACGCAAATGATACGTCGGCACATGCAATATCCTGTCGATTGGGTGGTGAGTAAACGGATGGAGGAAAACGGTTTTGTCGATACTTATCGGTCGTACAACGTCGACCCGAAAAAGAATCCGGGTTTAACCTGGACACCCGCAGCACCGCCCATCGTGGGGACCAACGAAACGCACGACCGCATCGATTTTATATGGGCACGTGGTGTTGATCGAGTATTGAACTCGACGCTCATTGGTGAAGCTTTGAGCAATGACGTCAGTATAGCCGTTAGCCCATTTCCTTCCGATCATCGTGCAGTGCTCAGTTCGCTTTTGGTTGAACCTGTTTCAACACAAGCACTTGTTCGAGCCTTTTCGGACAGCAGCAATCTTAGAGTATGCTTGAGCGCAGAGGGTTTACCCAATGTATCGCTTCAAATCAAATCGACGGATGACACACCCATTAAAACCATACCCGTAGCTGCTGCGAATCAGGGCGAAATAGTGCTTGTTGACCTGCCCTCTACAACCTACCGAATAAGCCTGCTCAGTGAAAGCGAAGAAATTGCATTTACAGATGTTGTGCACAATTGCAATGCATCAGAAATAGTCCTGAGATTGCCAAAATTTGAATTTAATGTGGGAGAACCCATTCCTGTTTTTTGGGAAAGGGCCACTGAAAATCGCTACGATTGGATTGCAGTCTACGCTGACTCGTTTCGAACGCAAGAAGATTTTTACCGAAATGACACTACTACGAATTATTTCATTTACAGCTATACGGGTGCTAAATCGAGCGGATCGCTTGTGTTGGATAAAAATGCCAAGGGCAAAGATTGGCCATTGCCCATTGGTAAGTACCGCATGCATTTTATGTTGGATGATGGCTATACCTCTGTTGCATCCGTCCCTTTTACCGTTAAACCTTGAATGTTTCAATTACTGCCATGAATAATTTTTTTGGACTCGTTTTTTTACTTTTCTCTGCACTCAACATGACAGCGCAATCAGGGAAAGTTTTGATTTCAGGAAGGGTGGCAGATCAAAATAATCTGGCATTGCCCTTTGCTTCCGTGTTTCTGGAAGAAACCGAATATGGGACCCTTAGCGACGAAAAAGGACATTTTCTGCTGAAGGTTCCGCAAGGTAAGTACCGGCTGATGTGCAAGTTGCTCGGATATACAACCTATTCTACTGAGATATCGCTTGATTCAAAAGATCTTGGACAAATTGAAATCAGGCTTACTGAAAACAGCAACGAATTGACTCAGGTAGTTATTTCCGGAGTCAAAGTTAAAAGTGCCGCCGCCACACGCACCCTAACCGAAATACAAGATATACCTCAGGCGGTTGTGGTGCTCGGTCAGAAAACTATCAGACAACAAGCCGCATTTGACTTGACAACTATTACCCGAAACATGAGCGGTATAAATTTTACCGGTAATTATAGCGGCGCAGGCTCGTATCAGTTTTTTAATGCGCGAGGATTTGACATGGTAAATTCTCAGAATTTTCGATGGAACGGCATGATGATTTGGAACCTTGGAAACAACTACGCAGACAACATTGAGCAGGTGGAATTTCTAAAAGGCCCTACCTCCATTTTGTTTGGTGATGTGGCGCCGGGTGGAGTTCTGAATTTTACAACCAAAAAACCGCTCAGCGACTTTTACCTTCGAACCGAAATGCGATTAGGCGAATGGGGATTGTTCAGGCCAGCCATTGACATTTCCGGTAGCATCACGAAAAAGAAGAACCTCCGTTATCGATTAAATACCTCGTACGAGAAAAGCAACAGCTTTAGAGAATATGTGCAATCGGAGCGGATTATGATAGCCCCTGTGTTAACCTGGGATATAACGAATCGCTTATCCATTACCGCCGAAGCGGTGTTTCGACGCTCCAACGCCACTGACGACTCCGGTCTTATTTCTCCTGACGGAACCGTGCAAGGCCTTTCTGCGCTGAGCCCATCCTTGTATCTCAGCGAGCCCGCCATGCGCTATAAATTCAACGATGAGGGCTATTTTTTGAATACCACTTATCAATTGAATGCGAACTGGCGTTTCAGAACACAAGGATATTATGGTTACACCGAGAACAGACCTTTTGGTATTTGGCCCGATCCCCCCGACTCGAACGGCACCATTCTTCGCAATCAATATGGATACAAACAATGGCTGAAGAATAGTTCTCTGGTCGCCGATGTGCTGGGTGTCTTTTACACAGGAAGCGTAAAGCATAACGTACTGTTTGGTGCCGAGTATCAGGTAACCAATTTTAGATATACCAACGAGGGATATCTTACGCCTTTCGACACGAACAGCATCAATAACCCGGTATATTCTCTGACGCCTGTAGTCGAACCCGATGAGTCGAATTATTTGCCCTTCATTTCTAAAATTCGTCGGTATGGTGTGTTTTTTCAAGATCAGCTCATGCTGTTCAATGAAAAACTTCACGTGATGCTCGGCTGTCGATTCGGAAATACGCAACAAGGAAATGACTATCTCGAAAGCGAATTGAGCGGAACGGATTACGAGGGTTATTTTGATGATTTTGTAGATCGCAATGTTTTTACACCGCGCATTGGTTTAGTGTATAAACCTATAAAAAAGGTTTCGCTTTATGCTTCATACGCGCAGGGCTATGAGATCAATTCTCCGGATGTATTTGCCTTGAACTATGCCGATTTTTCAACACCACCGGCCACTACAAGCTCACAATTTGAGTTGGGTACAAAAACCGTCGTGTTTGACAATAAACTCGGTTTTACGCTTTGTATGTTTCAGATAGATAAACTAAATCCTTACGGTTTTGTGTATACCGACCCCGAAAATCCCAACTACGACGAATACAATGTATACTATGAGGGACACCATCGCAGCAGGGGTGCAGAAATCGACGTTGATGGAAAAATCATTCCCTCACTCTCCCTTACACTTGGAGCTGCATACACTTCTACTAGCGTAATTGAAGATCCGGGTTATCCAAGTGGCAACCGTTTGCCCAATGCGCCGCTTTTTGCCGGCAATGTGTGGTTGAATTTCGAGCCGGAAAAGAAGTTAAAAGGGTGTTCTTTGGGTCTTGGATATTTTTACAAAGACAAATTTTTCTCAGGCATCAACAACGATCCAATGCTCGAAATTCCGGCTTCGTATACCATGGATGCCGCTTTGGGATACTCCTCTAAATCATGGGGGATTCAGGTAAATGTTTCCAATCTTACCAATCAAATCAATTACAGCAATCCCTGGATTTTTAATCTGTTCGAGGTTCGTCCGCTCAGGCGCACAGTCATAACATTGAACTATACCTTCGATAAAAAGGATCGAAAAAAGTGATACCGTTTTCGAAATCAGGATTACCTACATGAAATAATTGGTCAACTGATTCTAAAAGCCACGGAATACTGTGGCTTTCTTTTTCTTTCAAATTATTTGTGTACGATTAAATCACATCAGCGAAATATTGTACTCACTTTCGTATCATTACTTGGTCCTTCGATTCGATTGTTTATTCACTTTCTTCAACCCGAGCAAATTCATTATGAAAAACCACTGCAACCTCATGCAAAATATCGTGGCTACAGCCAAGTTCGTTTGGGTATTTGTTCTTTTATTCCACTTGAATGCTTCGCAGGTCTGCGCTCAACAATCAATTGCGATAGCAGGCACTGCAGCTACCCAAAATTTCAATGGTATTGGCAGTAGTGCTGCAGCAACTTTACCTACCGGATTTAAGCTAGGCACCAATTGGAGCAGCGGGACCACAGCAACTACACAAGCCGCGGGCACAATTGGCACAGGCATCCTGACAGGTGCATCTGCCGGTGGCTTTTACAATTTCGCCAACGGAATAACCGCATCATCAACAGATCGAGGAATAGGTTTTTTAACTTCTGGAAGCTACGCTTCACCGCGCAGTATTATTTATGCTTTTTCGAATAATACCGGGAGCACTGTTACGAGCATTTCTCTTTCCTGGAATTATGAAAAATATAGATCAGGAACAAGTTCGTTGGCTTACACATTTTTTCATGGCAGCACTTCTACTGCCGCAACAGCCAATACCAACGGAGATCAATCCTACGCATCCAATGCCAATAACACAACAATATCAAATCCTCCAACTTCAACTTCCAAGTCGTTTACCCAATCCGGACTGAGTATT
>CAMAYP010000059.1 GCA_945862415.1 Chryseobacterium gleum
ACGCTCATCAATACCGGTGCGGCCTACGGAGGAGGCTACCCGATTCGCGGGCAAGGACCGAGCGAGGCCGCCAAATTGGGCGCTGTTGCATGTCTGATTCGTTCACTAACCCTGGCCGACGACAACTATCCGCATACCGGAGCGACCAATTATGAAGAAGATGTTAATCGAATTCCTGCAGCTGCACTTAGCGCAGTTGCTTCACGGCAATTGAGTCAGGATTTGAAGAGTAAACCGAACCTCCTCTTTAGCCTGGAGCTTTCTTGTGAAGCCTTCGATCGAACCATGCAAGCCAACGTCGTTGCTGAAATTCGAGGAACCGAGTTTCCGGATGAATACATCACGGTAGGCGGCCACCTCGACTCTTGGGACATCGGTGAAGGCGCGCACGATGATGGTACCGGCATTGTGCAATCGATCGAAATGATTCGCACCTTGAAGGCAATTGGTTACAAACCCAAGCGAACCATTCGAGCGGTGCTTTTCATAAACGAAGAGTTTGGCAACGACGGCGGGGAAACGTATGCGCGCGTTTGCAAGGAATCGGGACTCGTTCACGTTGCCGCATTGGAAAGCGATGGCGGAGGCTTCACTCCCGTGGGTTTCAATTGCGACCTCAGCGATGCGCAATACGATCTCGCACAATCGTGGCTTCCCTTGTTAGAACCCTACAACCTATTTCGATTTCGCAGGGGTGGAAGCGGCGTCGATATTCGCCCGTTGAAAGATGACCGCATAGCGTTGTTCGGTTTGAATGTGGATGGTCAGCGTTATTTCGATTATCACCACACCAACAACGATCGCTTTGAAAACGTAAATAAGCGGGAGCTTGAACTCGGAGCCGCCGCAATGACTGCTCTGGTCTACTTGCTCGATCAGTCGGGCATTCCGACACAGAAATAAAAAAAGCCGCCCGAATCCGGGCGGCTTTTTTATTTCACTAAAGCTGTGATTACTTAACGGTCAATTTAGAAACTGACACGCTGTTACCAGCCTTGAAGTTTACCATGTAGATACCTGCAGCGATACCATCCAAAGAAATTTGGCTTTGGTTAGCGCCTGCAGACATGTTACCGATGTTTTGAACCTTCACGATGTTACCTACCATGTCAACCATTTCGATAACTACCATTTCGCTTAAAGCAAGAGTGTAGTCGAAAGTAACACGATCAGTAGCAGGGTTTGGATACACACGGAAGTCAGCAGCAGAAGCTACTTCTTCGATGCCTACGAGTTCGTTTACGTTTGCCTTAGCAGCAGCTTCGTACAAACCGTAGCTACCATCGTAATCCCAAAGAACTGAAGCAGTGCTTCCATCGTTGTTTACCGATTTTACTAACACAGAGCCATCTGTTGCACCCCAAATAGAACCATTCAAGCCATCACCGAACGCATCGTACCAAGTGAACTGGTAGCAACCGGTTGAAGGCAAGTAAGCATGCTCAACTAATGAAGACGCATCAGGATTCGCAGCGCTGTATGCAGCGCTAGCTACAACGTTACCGTTTTCATTGGTGATTTCCCAGCTAGTCTCTTCGGGCCAGTTATCGAACGTGATTTCCATCATGATGTGAGTAGTACCGTCATCAGCAAAACCAACTGAGGCAGTGTAGTTGTTGTTGCTTGCATCATCGTCAGCAGAAGTGATAGCAACTTGAAGGTTACCGGCAGCTGTCATGCTAACAGTTCCAACGTTTACTTCAGCAACGCCATAAGTAGCAAGGTTACCTGTCCAGTTGTATGAAATAGGAGCAACACCACCGGTTACAGTTATGGTGCAAGCAGTAAGTGGAGTAAGACCGTTGTTCTGGATAGTTACAGCAACGTTTACATCGCCACAAGTCACTACATCACCGTTGTAGCTCAGCATCAATGGATCGTTGCTCAACGATGCAGGCGCAGGGCAATCACCGATAGAAGCGTACAAATCGGCAGCACTCGCCTGACCTACTTCAGTCACAATGCGGTTAGGGCAAATGCGATAGATTGTTGGGAAGTAGCCGATAGCATAATCCGTGTTGATTTGATTAGCTGTGTTGGCTACCGGGTTGGTCATTGGGAAAAACACAGTAGTATCCTGTGAGTTTGGACCATACCAGTTACCCTGGCTACCTGCACCACCAGCCATTTCAGCGTCCGTCGTTGCAGCATCGCCGTCCACCCAAATTACCATAACTTCATCGGTAGTAGTAGCAGCAACACCTGGAGCACCTGCAGGACCGTGGTTGATATACAACTCATCCAACGCACCGCCGGTGTGATAACCCCAACATGGGCCGCACCAGGTAGCAGACACATCCAAGATGACAGTATAGCCCTCATCGAGGTAGCTATACAGATTGTGAGTTTCACCGAACTGGTCGGTAACAGTAAAATCCTGACCGAAAGAGCCGGGAGCAAGTTGCGACCAAGACAACACAGGGGCCATCACAGCAGCAACCAAAGAAAGTACAAGTTTTTTCATGCGATTTGGTTTTAATAATGAATTGCAATATTGGCACAGAAACGTGCAAGTTGCACTCTAATAAAGAAAAAAGTTGCAATCTCCTTGGAATCGTAACGAAGGCTAGAAATAAAAAAGGAAGCTGAATTACCAGCTTCCTTTCATTAAGAGGTCCCGAGCGGATTCGAACCGCTGTAGCAGGTTTTGCAGACCTGTGCCTAGCCACTCGGCCACAGGACCCTGTATGTAAAAAGCCACAAGGTGTTGCTTTGAACGGGGGGCAAATATAAATGGTTTCATTTTAAATGGCAAAGCACAAAAAAAAGAATGTGTCGTTCAGTTCGAATTGCAATTGCACATTTCAATCTTAATAAATAAGTGAAAAGTCACAAGAAACCCTTGGGGCTCGAACTAGCTTCGCTCATTCAAGGAAAACTTTAAAATTAAAAACACATGAGCAACAAAGTCTACATCGCCATTATCGCTGTACTATTGGGTGCAGTAGGTATCATGGCATACAACCTCAACAAGAAAGACAAGGAGATTGTCTATATCTCTCAGGAATACGCCAATCTCGATACAGAGCGCCAAGACCTGGCAGTTGAGTTGGAAGGCATGAAAATGCAATACGACACCCTTTCGGTAACCAATTCCGAAATGCAGTCAAAAATCGATGAGCAAGAAAATGAACTTGCTTCGTTGCTGAAGAAGGTTAAAAACAAAGACTACGACATTCGCAAACTGAAGGCTGAGGCTGAAACCTTGCGTGGTATCATGAAAAACTACATCGCGCAAATCGATTCGCTCAACAAGGCCAACGCGCAGCTCACTGCCGAGCGCAATGCAGAAGCCGATCGCGCCAACAGTGCGGAGGCAAAAGGCCGCGAGCTGGAAGGCGAGCTCAGCACTTCGCGCGAGATGAATGCGAAAGGTTCGGTTTTATCTGCCGGTGAATTCCAAAACCTCGCACTTCGCGAACGCAACTCAGGTAAATCAGTCGATACAGATCGCGCATCGAAGACCGAAACCATCAAGTCATGCTTCAATATTCGCAAAAACAGCATTGCCAAACCGGGGACTCGCGTGCTACAAATGGCAGTTGTAGGTCCGGATGGCCAAGTACTTACAGGCAAAAAATCGGGAACTACCACTGTAAACGGCGCACAAGTTCAATACAGTGAAAGCCGTGAAGTAGAGTATCAGCAAACAGATACCGATGTTTGCATATACTACACTGCTAATGAGGGTTTCGAGTACAAAAAAGGGAATTACAAGATTTACATCTACGAAGGTGGCGTCATGATTGGCAGCTCTTCGATCACATTGAATTAATAGATTGCCGCGGGCATCAATCCGCAGCTTGAAAGACTGTTTATGAATAAAAATCCCCCGATGTCGGGGGATTTTTATTTCGCTCTAAACCAACTCATAAGCCCGCCATTATGCCGCTAAGGAATTGGTCGATTTCCGAAGCATTGGCAATTTCGCCTGGTATGAAAAAAACCGAAAACAAAAAAAAGGGAGACTGGGGCGAAAAAATTGCAGCGGTCTACCTCACTGAAAAAGGTTACCGGGTCATTAAAAAACAATGGCACTGTGCTCGATATGAAATCGATTTAATTGTTGAAAAGCAAAACACGATTGTGTTTGTGGAGGTTAAAACCCGATTCAATGCCAATTACGGTGCTCCATGGGAAGCGGTGAACTATGCAAAACAGCGCAAAATCTGTAAAAGTGCCGATTACTACTTGCGCCAATTTCACGTAGATGCTGAGCCGCGTTTCGACATTGTATCCATTATTCATTCGGAAGGCAAAACCGAGATAACGCATCTGGAACAAGCCTTCTTTCCAACTCTGTAAGAACGCCTTACCTTCGCGTCCTAAATTAGAACCATGCCTCGACCATCAGGAAATAAACGTGACAAAGATTTTCGCAGCGATAAAAAAAGCAAGTCTTCAGCAGATAAGCCCAAAAAAGAGCCGCGTGAACTGGAGTCGAAGCGTGGCACCCGCGGCACAGGACGCAATGCTCCTGTTCGTAGAACAGAGGCAAAGCCTGCTGATAAACCGAAACGCGCGCCCAAACCATGGGAACAGAAGGAGGATCGCGAAGGGAAATCGCGTAGCGTAGTTTCGCGCGGAGAGTTTTCAAAAGGCGGAGTTCGAGGCAAATACCTTAGCAAACGACGCGCAGATCCGGCACCCAAAAACGACGATGGGTTAATGCGTTTGAATCGCTTCCTATCGAATGCCGGGATAGCCTCACGACGCGATGCCGATAAATTAATCGAGCTGGGTCTGGTTCAGGTAAACGGCAAAGTGGTTACAGAAATGGGAATGAAGGTTGACCCAAGCGTGGATGTGGTGAAGTATGACGACAAAAACCTAAAGCCCGAAAAGCTTCAATATGTAATTCTCAACAAACCCAAAGACTACCTCACCACCAGCGAGGACCCATTGGAGCGCAAAACCGTAATGCACCTGATTGAAGGGGCGTGCAAAGAGCGCGTCTATCCAATTGGCCGCCTCGATCGTATGACCACCGGTTTATTGCTGTTCACCAACGATGGGGAAATGGCGCGCCGACTAACCTCTCCGAAAAACGGATTCCCGAAACTCTACCATGTTGAAACAATTGAGAAAATCCGTGGAGAGCACATCGACGCAATTCGCGAGGGCATTCGCCTCGAAGAAGGCTTCATACAGGCAGATGAAATTAGCCTAGTCAACAGTGATCCACGACAGGTGGGATTGCGTATTAACAGCAGTAAAGACAAGATTATTAAGGCGGTGTTCGAACACTTCAAATACACAGTCAAGAAAGTTGACCGTGTTATGTTTGGATCACTAACCAAGCGTGATTTGCCAAGAGGGCGATATCGTCACCTGAGCGATAACGAGATAAATTTCCTGAAAATGATTCGATAAGAATTGCCCATGCCAGAAGCAACGCTACGAGAAGCAGTCAATTTGTCGGAAGACTGGATGATACTGGTCTTTCTGTTCACACTTGTAAGCCTTGCCTATACACGAAGAGTTCACCCTGCACGGATTTTCAGGTTGTGGAATAGTATGTGGAACATACGCACGATGCGTCAGACTATTCGGGAAGAACCGAATACACCGCGCGCAAACCTCCTGTTCAATTCAGTATTTTATTTACAGGCGGGGCTTGTGGCCTATGCAGGCGTCAAGTGCTTTCGACCCGACGAAAGACTGAGCGGTGTTTTACCCTATTTGTCGCTCGTTGGAATTTTGTTCGGGATATACCTTGGTAAGCGAATCCTGCTGCGAGCATTAGCCGTGTTGAGTGCGGGAGATTACAGTCTTTCCGAATACGAATACAGTGTTTTCCTGACCAATCGTATGCTTGGTTTACTATTGTTTCCGCTGGCATTGTCCATAGCCTATTTCCCTTCGCAGCAGGCTGCAAGCATTATTATTTTTAGCGCTGCAATCATACTTCTAGCTATTTCCTACAGGCTAATTCGATCATTACTTACCGCTGTTGAATCGGGTGTTACACCATTCTACATTCTTTTCTACATTTGCACGCTTGAAATTTTGCCATCTGCCCTAGGCATAAAGTGGTTAATTACAAATTGAGCAGAAAACAAACCGAACTACAGCAGCATCTCACAATGGCCGAAAAAGTCAAGACCATACTGATTACGCAGCAGGATCCGGGTGCCGAAAAGAACCCCTATGTTGATCTTGCCAAAAAGAACAAGTTGAAGATTGATTATCGACCTTTCATCCATGTAGAAGGACTTGAAGCACTCGATTTTCGCCAACAGCGCGTTGATGTGCTGGAGCATACTGCTGTCATATTTACCAGTCGCAACGCTGTAGATCATTACTTCCGATTGGCCAAGGAAATGCGTATCACCATTCCTGAAACCATGAAGTACTTCTGCATGTCGGAGGCCATTGCCTATTATTTGCAGAAGTACATTCAGTTCCGCAAGCGAAAGATATTTTTCGGTCACAGCACCTTTCAGGAGTTGATGGAGCCGATTCGCAAGCACAAAACTGAAAAATACTTATTGCCTTGCAGCGACATTCTGAAGCCCAGTATTCCTGAAACGCTTGAAAAAGAAAAAATCCAATACTCAAAGGCAGTCATGTATCGCACAGTATGCAGCGATTTGTCTGATTTGGCCGATGTGAAATATGATATGCTCGTGTTTTTCTCGCCATCCGATATTGAGTCGCTGTTCAAGAATTTCCCGCTGTTCAAGCAGGATAAAACCAGAATAGCCGCCTTTGGTCAATCAACTGCGAAGGCAGTAGAAGATGCCAAATTGCGCATTGATGTAATGGCGCCCACACCGAAGGCTCCGTCCATGAGTATGGCCATTGAGCAATACATGCAGGCGAATAAATAGCATATATTCCATTTTATGTAGTTCAGCTTTGTTGCACGTTGGTTCAACCATGAACCCACGCTGCACAGGCTATGCATGATGAATTACTCTATTTAATCGCCTTATCAAACGTCAACGGTCTGGGACCGGTTAAGGCAAAATCACTTTTAAAACATGTCGGGAGCGCTCAGGCTGTATTCCGAGAAAAGGCCAACAGGCTTTGTTCCATTCCCGATATTGGTCGTGTAACCGCCGCATCCATTGGTGAAGCTGATTTGAAGCGGGCGGAAAAGGAAGTAACTTATATACTTCGTGAAGGAATCAGAGTTGCCACATGGGTCGACAAGCACTACCCCGACCGACTCCGCCAATGCGACGACAGTCCAATGATACTCTACGCGAGGGGCAATCTGGACTGGAATCCGGCAAAAGCCATAAGCATTGTAGGGACACGCAAAGCCGATACATACGGCAAGAACTTTTGCAACTCGCTCATCGAAGCCCTAACTGTTCACAAGCCGACTATCATCAGCGGGTTGGCTCATGGCATTGATGCGGCGGCGCATGCAGCGGCAGTGGAATGTAAGCTACCCACAATTGCATGCGTTGCACATGGCCTTGATCGTATATATCCACCCATTCATAAGGCGCTCGCTCGGCGCATGGAAGCCGATGGGGGCATTGTAACTGAGTTCATGAGTCAAACACCGATTGCACCTGAAATGTTTCCCATGCGCAACCGCATCATTGCAGGCATGTCGGACTGTACGGTAGTCGTGCAAACCGATTTGAAAGGAGGAAGTATGATAACCGCTCACATAGCGCATTCATACGGTCGTGAAGTATTTGCCGTGCCCGGCCGTATCAACGACCCCTTTAGCAGAGGCTGCCACAAACTCATCAAAAGCAACATCGCGGCCATACTTACCAGCGCCGAAGACCTGGTGCATTACCTGCAATGGGACCAACCGATAGCGCCCAAACAAACGCAGTTGCTCTTTTCAGACCATCGCGATGCCAATTCCAACCTCCTGTTGCAAGCGCTGCAAAGGAATCCGAATGCGCTATTCGATGATTTGCTTTCAACCACACAACTCAGTTGGGGCGCTTTGAATGCTACGCTATTGCAATTAGAGTTCGAGGGGTTGATAAGGGTTATGCCCGGCAAACACTACCGATTGCGTGACTGACCAACGTCATGGTTTTCAACAACTCGAGGGTGATTAATCTCAATATGCAACATTATTACATTGCCTTACGTTTAGTAATATGTAAACTGAATATGAACGCTTCGGCAAAAAATCATTAATGACATGATTCTTCACTATTTATCAAGCTTCGAAAATTGGTTCAACCGCAAAATCGGTTGGTTTTTCTTGAATGGTTACAAAGGAAGATCGGAATAATTATTCCGACACGATATAAAAAAGGCCTGAATAAAATTCAGGCCTTTTTTTATTACAATTCGATACAGACATTTTGTGGTTCGGTAAAGAAACGCAGGGCCTCCCATCCACCTTCGCGACCCACACCGGAGTGCTTCACACCTCCGAAAGGTGTGCGCAAATCGCGTAAAAGCCACGTGTTCACCCACACGATACCTGATTCCAATTGAGCCGAAAAACGATGAGCCCTTGTCACATCCGATGTCCAAAGGGAAGCTGCCAATCCATATTCCGTTGCATTAGCAAGTTGCAAAGCGTGCTCCTCATCGCGAAACGATTGAATGGTAACAACGGGTCCGAAGATCTCTTCGCGGTTGGTGCGACAGTCGGGGCCGAGGCCTGCAATAACCGTTGGTTCAACAAAAAACCCTCCGACACAACGCCCTTCAACAATAACACGCTTACCGCCGCATAGCACAGTGCCTCCCTCTTGCTTGGCCAACTCGATATACGACAAAATCTTATCCATGTGTGCTTCGCTCACTACAGCACCTGTGCGGGTTTCATTGAGCAATGGATCGCCCACTTCCATAGCGGCCACCTTGGTTGTGAAATCAGCTACGAAGCGATCGTAGAACGATTCCTGGACGAGTATGCGCGATCCACACAGGCAAATTTGTCCTTGGTTTGCAAATGACGCTCTCAAGGTTGTGCGAAGCATTTTATTGTAATCACAATCATCAAAAATGATAGTCGGATTTTTTCCTCCCAATTCCAATGACAGCTTTTTGAACTTCGGAGCCACAGCAGCTGCAATGCGCGCACCGGTAGCCGTGCCGCCGGTAAATGACACAGCCTTCACACGCGGGTGATTAACCAATGCTTCGCCGGCCTCAGAGCCCAACCCATGCACAACGTTGAATACCCCGGCAGGTAAACCTGCTTCTATGCAAAGCTTCGAAAATAGAAATGCCGTCATTGGAGTTATTTCGCTGGGTTTTGCCACCACACAGTTGCCTATTGCCAAAGCAGGTGCAATTTTCCAAGTAAACAAATACAGCGGCAGGTTCCAAGGCGAAATACACGCTACAACACCTATTGGCTTGCGATTGGTATAATTGATTGCTCGATTTTCCATGATATGCGCCTCTGAATTCCAGTGAAGAATGGAGGTGGCAAAAAACCGGATGTTGTCTTCAGCTCGGGGTATATCCATTTGCATAGCCAAGGAAAGAGGCTTTCCATTGTCGACACATTCAGCCTCTGCTAAGGCATCACGATGGTTCTGAATGAGGTCGGCCAACCGCACCAAAATTCGCGAACGATCGGCAGCGGGCGTTTGCGACCATGCAGGAAAGGCACGCTCTGCAGCCTCTACAGCCAGTTGGATGTCAGCTGCGTCACCGGCGGGTATCTTGCTGTATACTAGACCGGTTGAAGGGTCTATGTTGTCGATGTAGCGGCCGTTGACGGGCTCTGTGAGCGATCCGTTGATATAATTAGCTAGAATTTTCACGAATAAAAAATTGTTCGACAAAGTAAGCGCAAGTGCTTGTTTATCCGAAAAGGCGTATTAAGTTTGCCACCGCTTTGATTAAAAGTGTTCTTGCCCGATAGTATAATGGCAGTACAACTGATTTTGGTTCAGTTTGTCTAGGTTCGAATCCTGGTCGGGCAACAAAAAAGTCAACCTTTTGGTTGACTTTTTTTATTTACTTCTTTTTCATGACCACCCTCGTTCCCGGAGCTAACGGAGCATCGGACCCGGCGCCATTCAACTTGCACAATTGTTTAAGCTTTATACCATGCTTTTGCGAAATTGAAAACCAGGTGTCACCCTCTACTGCAATGTGTTCATCCTGAGCAGCCTTCGTCCTCTTCGGTTGGAGATACACGATGTCGCCCGGTTTCAGAGCTGTTTTCGAGTTGAAATCGTTAAAGCGATTTAGTATTAACACATTCAAGTCTATTTCGTGTGCAATCGATTCGCGTGTATCTCCTTCACGAACGACCACAAACTTGATGCGGTTGTCACTTAGTTGTACTTCGTGTTTTCCCGCCAAGGTGATTTCCTGGCGATCCTCGGCCGACTTATTGCCTGAGCGCTTGGCTTGTTTTTTTTCATGCGAAACCGGGATGTTGGCTCTAGGTGAACCTTCCTTGCGATCAGGAACCTCCTTGCGTTCTGCGTACATGACTCCCTGTTCATCGTATTGCTGAAGATTGTTTTCCTCAATAATGCGTATGAGCGACTTGGCATACTCCGAACTAGTAGCATAGCCGCATTCCTTAAGACCTCTGGCCCATCCTTTATAATCGGTCGTTTCGAGCTCAAACAATCGAGCATAGCGCGGCTTCTTGAGAAAATCAGAATGATCATCGAACGATTCACGACCATTACGATACTGTCGAAAACACTCGTTGCGCGCATCATCGTCCTCATAGATTCGCTTGCCTTCCCAATCGGAGTGGCATTTAATACCAAAATGATTGTTGCCTTCCTTGGCTAATCTGCTATTACCATCGCGGCTTTCCAAAATTCCCTGAGCAAGCGTAATACTCGCAGGAATGCCATGTGCGGCCATTTGATAGACGGCCTCCTCTTTCCAGGTATCGATGTACTCTTGGCGGGTTAGATCATCGCCGATAGCGAAGACAGCAGAAGCCCAAAGAACGCCTGCCGCGAAAAGAACAATTTTGTACATGATGGTTGAACGATTTGCTCAGAAAATTATTGAAAAAACCCTCGTCCGGAAGGCGAGTGCTTCAAGGGATTCAAACACAGTTGTGTTCAAAAAAGTTCTATTGGTTTATACCGGTTCCGAAGTCTTGTTCCCGCTTCATAGTACCCTCCAAATTGTAGGAGTTCCAAACCCCAACCTTCTCATCGTTGCGATAGAAACCGCGCGTATTGAGGCTGCCATTGGCATAGTATGTAAACCATTCTCCGGTTTTCTGACCGCGTTCAAATTGGCCCAAAATGTAGAGCTGGCCGTTCTCATGCCAGGTCTTATACACTCCTTGATTCAAACCCGCGTCGAATGTATTCAAACTCCAAGGGCTTCCATTTTCGTAATAACACCACGACTCTCCCTGAAGCGTATCATTCATGAAACGCTTATCAATTTTGGGTTGTCCATTGGGGTGAAATTCAACCTCTGCCACTTTCATTCGGGATATAGAATCGATGTAAACCGCCGACCTGACCTTCCCGTCATCGAATGATTTCAACACCTGTTGTTCCGTGCCGTCAATTTGAAATGTTTTTGGCGTGTTGGCAGCCGGTTTCACCTCGCCGGAATTACAGGAGACTGCAAACAAAGCCACCAACGAATAGAAGAGTACAAATCTCATTTCTTCCTGTTAATTGTATAGTGAACCAATTCGATCAGTGAGTTTTTTGCTTCGCTATCAGGAAAGTTGGCCAATGCAGCAATTGCCGAATCGCGGTAATGATTCATTTTGTCGTGGGCATACTCGATGCCCCCTAGCTCCACGACTCGATTTACCAGCTGTTTTACCTTCACCCCGTTGGTGTTATGCTTCTTGATGATAGACATTAACTCCTTTCGCTCCGAAGGGCTTGCGTTACGCATAGCCACAATGAGGGGGAGCGTAAGTTTGCGCTCCTTGATATCGATTCCGATTGGCTTTCCAATCTTCTCGCCGAAACCATAATCAAGTAGGTCGTCCTTGACTTGAAATGCAAGGCCAACATTCAATCCGAAATCGTACATGAATTTTACATCCTGCTCATTCGCTCCGGCAGCTGATGCCCCGCTTTCGCAGCACGCTGCAATGAGCGATGCCGTTTTTTGACGGATGATTTCATAGTAAACTTCCTCGGTGATGTTCAGTAGACGCGATTTTTCCTGCTGCAGCAACTCGCCTTCGCTCATTTCCTTCACCGCGTTGGAAACAATTCGCAGCAACTGAAATTCGCCCTTGTCGACGCTCATCAGCAATCCGCGCGACAACAGATAATCGCCCACCAAAACAGCTATTTTATTTTTCCAAAGTGCATTGATCGAGAAAAAACCGCGGCGTGTATTGGCAACATCCACCACGTCATCGTGCACCAAGGTGGCTGTGTGCAACAGCTCAATTAAAGAGGCTGCTGTATAGGTCGCCGGAGTAATCTCTCCGCAAACTTTACTTGAAAGAAATACAAACATGGGCCGCATTTGCTTCCCCTTTCGCTTGATGATGTAATGCGTGATTTTATCTAACAGCATATTATCACTTCGCATGGCCGACTTGAAATAATCTTCAAAAGCCTCCATCTCCCGTGCAATCGGCAGCTGTATTTTTTCCAGGGAACTCACAATGATGACTTCAAATGTAGCTACTCCTTCATCTTCACACGCCATTCTTTTGGGTAGTAATTATTGGTGCGGTTGCCAATGACCTTTATCCAGCCAAGCACACAGGCATCAAAAGCAACCCGTTGCCAACCCGGTTTTGCCTCCACGCCAAAGGACTCACCTCGCAGGTAAGTGATTGCTTGCTGTTGGCTCAACTGCACCGGGGCATCCGAAAGCACTTCCAGTTGAGCAAGGGCAAGCGCATGAGCGGGTATAAGTTCACCGCGCAACACCTTGCCAATGCGCACACCCGGTTGTAATAGGTAGAGCTTCACGGCAATCATATTCAATTCGGGAAGTGTAAAAGCTGATTTATAGAGCTCGCCATCGGGCGCCAGCACTACATTATCGCTCTCAATACCCAGTTGCTGCAAGCATGCCCTTTCTTGGCTGTTCGGCGCACTGAAAACCGTTTTCGATTTACCGCGCGCTGAAGCTGCGGGTGTAATTTTTCGCAAAGCCGCTATAAAGAAACCTTCACCCGGCGCGAGATGTGGCAAAAATCGCATAGCAAACACTCCTGATTCATCTAGAACATTTACCTGCCATTCCTTCGGCACGGGCCAGCGCAAACACTCAAACTCACCGGTGGCCAGCAACGAAGCAATAACATGTTCATTCTCATCCGGGGCAAACGTGCAAGTCGAGTAAATAAGAACTCCTTGCTCACGAAGAGCCGGTATTACATCGCTCAAAATTTCTTGCTGCCTTTGACTGCACATGGCAGCCGAACCCGCATTCCATTCCAGGCGCGCGTCAGGATCCTTGCGAAACATGCCCTCGCCACTGCATGGAGCGTCAACAACCATCAGGTCGAACTGCATGCCCGATGCACCAATATCCGAAGGGCGATTGTTGGTGACTACAACATTGGTTGAACCCCACTTCACGAGTACCTCGTTCAAAATTTGCGCACGCGAACGGATGATTTCATTCGAGACGAGTCGGCCGTTGTTCTTCAAATAATCGGCAATGATTAGAGACTTTCCTCCCGGCGCAGCGCAGAGGTCAAGGGCATCAATCGGCGTATCTGCAGACACCGTGTGTTTCATCACCCATTGCAATACCATGGACGAGCTTTCTTGCGGATAATAGCAACCGGCATGAAAAGCGGGATCGAGCGTATAACGTGGACGACTTCCCAAGAGCAGACCCTCATCGTTCCAGGGCACTTGCCTAGCATCCGAAAAAAGCACCTTGGGCTTTGCTGCATTCAAGCGCACACTTGCCGCAGGCTGTTCATCCAATGCACGCAGAAATTGCGCAGCATCCGATGGAAACTGGACCTTAATTCGTTCGGAAAACTCATTGGGTATTGGGTGCATAGCGCAAACATACAGCGACCACTAATCTTTTTCTTCCAACCATTTAGGCGTTTTCTTCTTCTTGTCGCTTGGCTTCTCTGCCTCGGCAGGTTTGTCGTTCGATTTCACCGGAGGTTTTTCGGTTGGGAGCGTCTGGTTCGATTTATTCTCCTCCTCCCATTCCACTTGGATAGTAGCATTACTTGTGCTAGCTGGGCTTTCTTTGTATGCACCAACGGAGGCGTCCTTTTTAAAAAGACCCAGCTCATGCTTGAGCAACGATTTCACATTCTGCTTCTCAGCCTCCATTGCTTCCTTTCGAACTTCCTTGGCCAATTCCCTATCGACCGCATACACAGGATTATCAACCGTGCCTTTCATTGAAATATACATCGACTTGCCCAAGCCATCGTCCTCCTCCATCAAGTCCTTTTCTTTTCGCACCAGCAAGTCGCGCAGGTTGAACCCAACCGCATAATCAATAGCATGATCAAACGTGTGTGTGCCCTTTGCGGAAATATCCATGGCGGTGCTTCGAATGTCCATGAGTGGGATAGTGATCATTCGATTGCTGATTTGAATGACATTCTCAAGCTTCGAAAACTTGACATTTCGCATTTTCTCAGCAAAGCGATCTTCATCGACAAAAGGAGCGACCAACTTGTTGTTGCGCAGGTAATCAGCAATTTCCTGAAGCGTTTCAAGGTTGTTGAGCTCACCATTCTCAATGGACAGGTCGATGACGCTCTCGATTTTATCAGAAGGCAGTTCAAGTGCATTGGTAAGCACGGCTCTAAACTGCACGTTCGCATTGGCTACTCCCTTCAAATGTCGGTCTTGAATAAAAGTCTGACCGAAGTTTTCAAACTCCGTAAAAACATTGTCGATGTGGATGCCTTGCACATTGGCCAGACAATTCATGCGATAGGCAGTTGAGCTTATCGGCGCCAGCACGAGTTGAGCGCTGAGCTTCCCGCCGGCTGTTCCGAACGTTACGGGATCAACAGTTAAAGTGCCCTGATCCAACACCACCATACCCT
>CAMAYP010000060.1 GCA_945862415.1 Chryseobacterium gleum
GGCGGTGCCGACAGCATTACACACTATCAAATTTCGAAGTATTCATGGGATCATGATTATTTGTTGATCGACCAATGGGGCAAACCTGTATTTACCATTCTGTTTTCTCCCATCGCACAACTTGGATTTAAGGCCGTTGTATTGGCCAACATTGCACTTGTTTTTCTGGGCGCATTTTGGGCAATGGGAATTGCTGCGGATCTGCGAATGAAACGCCCCTGGCTGGTTGCGCTGGTCGTGTTGTGGTTGCCGGTGGTAGCGGGCAACAGTATTGCGGCACTCACTGAAATGATTTGTTCCCTGTTTTTGATTTATTACTTGCGCATGGCGCTGAAAGAGCGGTTCATACTGGGTGGCATTGTGTTGGGCTTCATGCCATTCGCACGCAGTGAGGGTTTTGTAATACTCGCGCTTGTGCTGCTGTTTTATGCGTTTACGGCCCGTTGGCGCTATATGCCGTGGTTGTTGGTGGGTAGCTTGGTGTTCAATACGCTGGGGTATTTCATTACCGATAAGGCACTTTGGATTTTCCAGTCGAATCCCTATGTGAATACCACATTCGATATGTATGGCCATGGCACCTTCTACCATTTCTTTCAATACGCAGTGCCACTGTTCGGAATAGCATATGTGCTCTGGCTGTTGCAGACGGTGCGCGAAGTTCCAATGGCCTTGCAGATTTGGAAAGGCCGCGATTGGTCGTTGCATGACCAAGTGTGGATATGGTTGATAGCCGGATCGGCCTGGGGTTATTTCCTGGCGCATACGGTGTTGTGGTGGCAGGGCATGTGGGCCTCGCTGGGCCTAGGTAGAGTCATGTTTGTGATAGCTGTGCCCATTGCGCTTATGTCAGTGAAGGGGTTGGAATGGATGCTCGAACGATTGACAGGTATAACTCAACGAGTTGTCCTTGCAGCAGGAATAGTACTTGTTATCGCAGGCCCCTTCGTAGTTCGGATGTTTTCATTCCAAGAAATTATGATTTTCCCAGCGCTGGGTGAGGAGGAAAAGCAGAATGCCCGCGCAGCAGAATACCTGCAAGCCAATTGTAGGCCCGAAGAAACCAAGTTTTTTACGGCACATCCTTACCTGAATTTGTTGCTTGATGTAGATCCTTTTGATACAGGTAAAATCGAGAATCTGGATAGGGTTGGCAATGCAGTTCCCGGCGATGTTATCGTGTGGGACGGCCACTTTGGTCCAAACGAAATGAAATTGCCTAAGGACCAGCTGGAGGCGGATAGCTCATTGAAACTGCTTCAGGTAATACAGCCCGAGACGCTGTTTTATACCTTGAATAATTACCTCTACGAAATACGCATTTACCGAAAGCAGTAGGGTAATCAAACGCTATTGCCCTGAACCTATTACATTTGCCGGCCCAAAACCTCAGCCCGATGAAAACCCTCTCCATTGTCATTCCTGCCTACAACGAAGGAAGAACCATCCACTTTATCCTGGATAAGGTGAAGGCCGTTAAGTTGATCGGAGGCCTGGAAAAGGAAGTCATTATTGTGAATGACTGCTCGAAAGACGATACAGAGGAGGCCATCAAGCGCTATCAGGCAGCCAATCCTGAAATGCCTATCCAGTATTTCAAGCACGAAGTGAACCAGGGAAAGGGCGCTGCTCTCCACACGGGAATTCGCATTGCAACGGGCGACATGGTGATCATTCAAGATGCCGACCTGGAGTATGATCCGGAGGAGTACAACATCCTTGTTAAACCCATATTGGATGGCTTCGCCGATGTGGTTTACGGCAGCCGTTTTATGGGCGGACGTCCGCACCGCATTTTGTTTTTCTGGCACACAATCGGAAATAAGTTTCTAACGATGTTGAGTAATGCCATGACCAACTTGAACCTCACCGATATGGAAACCTGTTACAAGGTTTTCCAGCGTGAGACTATTCAAAGTTTACCATTGCGAGAAAAGCGTTTCGGTTTCGAACCGGAAGTCACAGCGCGCATATCACGCATACCCAAAATTCGCATCTACGAGGTCGGTATTTCTTATTACGGCCGTACCTACGAAGAAGGTAAGAAGATCGGGTGGAAAGATGGTTTCCGCGCGATTTACTGCATTGTGAAGTACAATGTTTTTAGTAAATAGTGAAGTGGTGAAAGGGTGAAGTGGTGAAATGGTGAAACTGTCTCACTATTTCACCCTTTCACCACTTCACCCTTTCACTATTTCACCCTTTCACCCTGTCATCCCCTCGCGTGCTTCAGCGAATAGAACGTCACGAACGCGTATCCCAAAGCCAGCATGATGTGGAAGGGTAGCAGTCCGAAATCGCGTCCACGTGGAGCGGCACCACCGTAACAACCGTAGCTTTTTTCGATTGCTGTTCCCTCTGCGTTCTTAATGGTAGTTCCCGCTAGGCTTTGGTCGTCCTTTGCTAAAATGTTATGGATGTCGCCTTTATTCATGAGCACCGTGTATGGCTGATTTGCAGGCGAGCCGTTGAACAGCTCGGTAGAAGGTGTAACCGTTACAACGGTGCTGTCGGTAGTTGCAAGAAGCGATACTTCAGTAATGGATTCGCTCTTGCTAAATGCTGTCGGAACCGAATAGGCAGTTTCAAACGCCACGGCTGGACGAATCATTTGGGCTTCGTCGGCCTCTTTAGCATCCTTCAGCAATTCAAGTTTGACCGGCTCATTGCTCACCCAATGCATCGTACCGACGAAGAAGGAGTTGTCGCTTGGAGTGGCAACCGAGTCAACCGGCAAATTGAGGGTGATGGGTTCGTTGGCTCTCCAGTTGATTGTTTTTTTCCAGCCTGTCAGTTTTGACTCTATCATACCGCTTCCGGAGGTTGCAGAGGTAATGCGCAAGGCGTGGCCGGGCTTTCCGGGCTTGTCGTCGCCGCTGAAATAGGTGAACCAAAACTCCTCGCCCGAAGTGGCTGAGCTTGCGGCCGACAGCTGTGTCAACGGTTGTTCACGTCGGCCTGTCATGGTGAATGCGTAGTAAATACCGAAACTGAAGTAAAGGAACAAGGTGAACTCCAATAGTGTGAGGGGAGACACTTTGATGGCTCGGTACTTCTTGTCTTTCCATGTGCCCGATGTTTTGCCGCTGATGGCGAATTTCGGCGTGCGAACAAACGAAGATTTTTTACCTGTGAACCCTTCGATCACGGCAACTGCATTGTGCAGTGAAAGCCCCATGCTCACCGACAAAAAAGTCGGGTATTCCCATAGGAAGTTGAACATCTTTTTGAAGAAGTTTTTTTCCGGGCGTGAAATCCAATAGAAGAAACCAAGGAAAAAGAAGCTAACCATGAATACAGTCGCGATTTTGAAAAGGATTTCCAAGTCACCGTATGTATTCTTGATAATCAGCATTGGGACGCTAAGCAGAGAGGTTCCTAGAATACAGAGGAACACCACTGAGTTCATCAGGTGGAATGCACCGTGTACTTTTTGACCGAATGTGAGGTGTTTGGCATTCAAAACCTTCTTGAGGTTTTTCACCGTACATTCTGCAGCACCTTTAGTCCAACGAAATTGCTGCGCTTTCAACGCGTTCATTTCAGCAGGCAATTCGGATGGCGCACCGATCATGGGCAGGTACACGAATTCCCATCCACGCAATTGCGCGCGGTAGCTAAGGTCGAGGTCTTCGGTGATTGTGTCGCTTTCCCATCCGCCTGCATCGTAAATGGTGGATTTGCGCCATACACCGGCAGTACCGTTGAAGTTAATGAAGTGCGCACCGCTGCTTCGCCCCACTTGCTCCACCGTGAAGTGTGCGTCGAGACCAAAAGCTTGTAGGCGTGTGAGCAGGGAGTATTCTTCGTTCAAGTGTTCCCACTTAGTTTGCACAACACCGATTTTGTCGCTGTGGAAGAAGTGTGGGATGGTTTGTAATAGAAAGTCTTTGCGCGGAATGAAGTCGGCGTCGAAAATGGCAACAAATTCGCCTCGGCATATGTCTAGGCCATAAGCAAGCGCTCCCGCTTTGTAACCCTCGCGCTTGGGACGCTTTACATGCTTTATATCGATACCGAGCTTTTGCATTTCTGCAATTTTTTTCGCAGCAACGTCGAAACTTTCATCGGTACTATCGTCGAGCACTTGTATTTCCAATTTGCCGGCAGGGTATTCAAATTGGCAAATGGCCTCAATGAGTCGTTCTACCACGTAGAGCTCATTAAAAACAGGTAGTTGCACAGTTACTAACGGCCATTGGTCGTCGGTAAGTTGTGGTTTACGCTTTTGAGCCTGCTTGAATTTCGTGTATTTGATAGCCAAATTGAGTTGCACCAGGCTGTAGATGAAAAGGAACATCAGGAAACAGCCATAGAGGAAGATGGCAACAATGGATAGTTGGTATAGCAACGTGCGTGGTTTTGGTGATTTACAAGGCCGTAAAAATAGTGCGCACAGGGCATGAAGGCATCATGTGCATTCAGAGGTTTTCAGCGTGGTTTGAACAAGTTGCAGCCATCGCAATGTGCCCTTTGAGGCCATGAACCGATTAATTTTGTGAGGTGAATAAATTGTCGGTACTCCTGCTGCGCAGCTACATTGGTCCGTTCATAGTTACCTTCATGGTAGCCATGTTTATCTTTGAGATGCAGTTCATTTGGGTGTATCTCGACGAACTATTGGGCAAAGGGTTAGGAGGTTGGGTGATTTTCAAGTTGCTCATTTTCGCATCAGCTCGTTTGGTAAACATGGCTCTGCCGCTTGCCATACTGATGAGTTCCATTATGACGATGGGGGCATTGGCTGAAAACAATGAGATGACGGCCATGAAAAGTTCGGGTGTTTCCTTGTTACGCATCATGCGGCCGCTTATTTTCTTTAGTGTCGGGCTTTCGATGCTTGCCTTTGTTTTCGCCAACAATCTGTGGCCTGTGGCCAATCTGAAATTCCGAACCATGTTGTTCAGCATATTGAAACAAAAACCGGCGCTCAACCTTACCGATGGAGTTTTCTACAACGGCATTGAAGGTGTAAGCATTCGTGCGGGTCGCAACAATACTGATACAGGCGAACTAACGGATGTTCTTATTTACGATCATCGCGGTGGGGAAAAGGCCAATCGCACTGTAATTCGTGCAAAGAGCGGTAAGATGGAGCAAACCCCCGATAAGCGTTACCTGATCCTCAGCCTCTATGAAGGCCAAAGCTATGACGAACAACGTGATAAGAAGGTTCGCGAGCCAAAGCATGCGCTCATTGAAGGCCAGTTTGAGCGGATGGAGTTGCGAATGGATTTGAGTTCGCTCGCATTCAGTGCCGACAATGAGGAGGTCATGAAGAATCCGGCGGAGATGATGAGCGTGCATCAGCTGGAACAAGCCATCGATAGCCTCAACACGGTGATAGATACCGTGCAGTATCAATACGCACAAAACACGCTACGATTGACGAAAAAACGCTTGGATGGAAGTGAAGCCATTCCATTGATTCCGGAAGCGGGGCTGTTCGATTCACTCGATGCCGGCGGTAGAAATAAAGCTGTTTTGTGGGCAAAAGAAAACACCCGTAAGTCGAAGGACTTGTTGCAGCGCCAGATGGATGAGGTCAAGTCGCGACAGAAGAACTTGAACCGACATAGAATTGAATGGCATCGAAAGTTTTTCTTGGCAGTAGTGTGCATTGTGCTTTTTTTTATTGGCGCACCTTTGGGCGCCATAATTCGCAAAGGAGGCTTGGGCATACCAACGCTTATAGCACTCGGCTTGTTTGTTGTGTACCAACTATTAACGATGGCCGGAGAGCGGATGGCGAAAAATCAATTCATTGAACCCTGGCTAGGCATGTGGATTAGCACTGTGTTTTTGTTGCCATTGAGTATCTGGATAACCCGCAAGGCCATAAATGAATCGGCTTTGCTCGAAAAATCGCCTATATCGCGATGGTTCACTAAAATTACACGTTTTTACCGAATGAAAACTAAGGAGTTTACGGCATGAAGATTTTGCAGTTGTGTTTGAAGCCACCGGTACCCGCCCGAGACGGCGGATGCATTGCGATGAATAATGTCACGGAGGGATTGTTGCAGGCCGGTCACAAGGTGAAGGTGCTCACCATCTTCACCTTCAAGCATGATTTGAATCCGGAGCTAATGCCAGAGGAGTATGTTGAGCAAACCGGCATTGAGGGCGTGTTTATCGACACACGTGTGAATGCTGTTGAGGCGTTCGCCAGTTTTGTAACATCCGATTCGTATAATATCTCCAGGTTCTTCAGTACGGATTTTGATATCCGACTTGCCAAGCTGCTTCGAAAGGAAGATTACGATGTCATTCACCTGGAAAGCTTGTTCATGACTCCCTACGTTGGAACGATTCGTCGTTTGAGTATGGCACCCATTGTGCTTCGATCGCACAATTTGGAGTTTGTAATCTGGGAAAAAATTGCGGCAGGTACTTCTAATGTTTTTAGGAGAATGTATTTGAAATACCTCACGCGCAAGTTGAGGAGCTATGAGTTAAGCATGCTGAATGAGGTTAGCGGCATTGCAGCTATCAGCGAAGAGGATAAGAACAGAATGCTTGCACTGGGGGTCAAAAAGCGAATCCGTACCATACCATTTGGTGTCGATTTAAATCAATATCCATACGAGTCGGATGCTTACTCAGAAGTTGCACTGTTTCATTTGGGAGCCATGGATTGGGGTCCAAATTTGGAGGGCGTTCTTTGGTTCTTGAAAAACATATGGCCATCGGTGCACGAACGCTTCCCTCTGTTGAAATTCTATTTGGCGGGCAGAAATATGTCGGATGAAATTTCGCGTTTGAATTTGGTCAATGTAGAAGTGGTTGGTGAGGTGGAGAATGCCGTTTCATTCATGCAGTCAAAGGCAATTATGATCGTCCCACTTCTGAGTGCAGGAGGTGTTCGTGTTAAGATTATTGAAGGCTTTGCGATGGGCCGTGCCGTTATTTCTACTTCACTCGGTGCCGAAGGGTTGAATTGCGAGCATGGCAAGCAATTGTTTCTCGCCGACCGCAAAGAAGATTGGCTCGAAGCGATAGAAAAACTGCTACACGACGAGGATGCGCGAAAGTCGATGGCCTTGGAAGGACGAAAGCATGTTGCAGCCCATTTCGACATAGCTGAAGTTACCAATCAGCTGGTCAACTTTTACAAGGAAATACGAAAGGGATGAAGATTTGCATGATTGTAAGTCGTGTGCCATGGCCCTTGGAAAAGGGCGATAAGCTCAGGGCTTACCATCAGTTGAAGCATTTGTCGAAGCATCATGAAGTACATCTGATTTGTTTATCGGATGGAGCCGTTGATGCCAATGCCATAAACCAGTTGCAATTACTCACGCCACATGTGCACGTGTTTCAATTGAACCGGTGGAAAATGTTCTTCCGCATTTTTATGGCTTTCTTTTCGAACAAGCCATTTCAGGTTCATTATTTCTATGATAGAGCTATCGCCGGCAAGGTGAAGCATTTGATAGAGGATATAAATCCCGATGCTATTTATTGTCAACTGATACGCTGCAGCGAATATGTGAAGCACATGCATGCATACGCCAAGACACTCGACTACATGGATGCACTTAGTGCCGGCCAGCATCGCCGAGCAGTGGGTGCGCCTTGGTATTTAGCTCCATTTGTAAGAGAGGAAGCCCGACGACTTACTGCATACGAGCATTTGATTTTCGATTACTTCGAACATCATACTATCATCAGTGAGCAAGATAGAAAGCTCATATATCATGCGCATTGCGAGCGTATTGAGGTGGTACCCAATGGTATCGATGCGGAGTATTTCAAGTGCGAATCGAAACCGACTAAAATCTATGATTTGGTTTTTACGGGCAACATGAGCTACCCTCCAAATGTGGAGGGAGCCAAGCGACTTGTTTATTCTATATTGCCGCTGGTGCTCAAGCATCGTCCAGGTATAAAATTGTTGCTGGCAGGAGCCAGCCCTTCTAGCGCTGTGCGCGCTCTTGAAAGCGAAGGAGTTGTAGTGAGTGGTTGGCTCGACGATATACGCACCGCATACAACGAGGCCCGCATATTTGTGGCGCCGATGCAGTCGGGCAGTGGTATGCAAAACAAATTACTTGAAGCAATGTGCATGGAACTACCCTGTGTGACCACGGCGCTTGCGGCAGCACCGTTGGGCGCGACAACTGGCAAGGAGTGCTACATCGGTCAAACCGATGAGGAATTGGCAAGTCACATTTTGAGCCTACTCGACAACCCGGATATTGCTCAGCAAATGGGTGAAACAGGGCGGCTTTATGTGCAGGGAAAATTTGACTGGGCTTTTACCACGGAAATGCTTGTAAGCCGTTGTTTCGGTTCGAACAATTCTTAATTCGCTTGGGCGAAATTCGTATTTTCGGGAAACAAATGTTTTCTATGAATCGCCTGCTTGCAATTACTGCGTTAATTTTTTTATTCGGAACAGCCTACGCTCAACCTGAGCAGCGAGCGTTCCACGGTTGCCATCATGCACATAACAAGAGTCGCCGGTTAGAGCCCTTGTCGGAGCGTGAATTGCAACTGATGAACGAGAGCATTGCACGAAGCGATTCATTCGATATTTTGAATTACACCATCAACCTGGATGTATCCCATTATTCTTCTTACAGCATCGCAGCGGCTACGACCATTCACTTTGCTGCATTGATGGACGGGCTGCAGGCTATTCGTTTCGATTTGTATAATCTTACGGTCGACTCTGTTCGATGGCAGGAAGCTCCCGCGGTGTTTTCATACGATGGTAATATTCTAACCGTGCAGGCGCCGGTGGAGATGAATACAGCCGACAGTGCGTCGGTTGTAGTGTATTATCACGGCCAACCGTATCAAGATCCGGTTTGGGGCGGGTTTTATTTTCAAGCAAGTTATATCTACAACTTGGGAATAGGTTTGAGTACCATTCCGCCGAATTTCGGCAGGGTATGGTATCCTTGCTTCGATTCATTTGTTGAGCGTGCTACCTATGAGTATCACGTGAAGAGCGCCGGAGGGCTTCGCGCGCATTGTCAGGGCACATTCCTTGGTGAAACGCAGGTAGCAGGCGACACGATTATTCGATCATTTGCTTTCAATCAACCCATACCAACTCACTTGAGCGCTATTGCCGTTGCTGCATACCAAGATGTGGATTATGTGCATGCCGGTGCGTTTGGTGATGTGCCGGTTCGCCTTACTGCCAAGGCATCCAATATTGGAGCTATGCAAAATGTACTGGTGAATGTCGGAGAAGCAATCGACGCGTTGCAATATTGGTATGGACCCTATATCTGGGAGCGCGTAGGTTACGTGTTAACAACGGATGGCGCGCTTGAAATTCCTACCAACATTGCCTATCCGCAGTTTATGGTGAACGAATCGGTCATAAGCAATAACAACCTTCTTGCACACGAGCTCGGACATCATTGGTGGGGTGATGTGGTTACGCCGCACATCCACAACGACATGTGGTTGAAGGAAGGCCCGGCAGAGTATAGTTCGCATCTATTGACCGAGTGGCTGTCCGGTGAAGCAGATTTTGTGGACCAGGTGAAGACCAATCACCTCGACGTTTTGCGCAACGCGCACCTCGACGACAACGGCTTTCAACCGATGTCGCCCATGCCTGATCCCGTGATTTATGGCACGCACACCTACTACAAGGGAGCATCGGTCATGCATAATTTAAGAGCGTATCTCGGTGATGAGCTTTTTCGAGTGGCAATGACCGAGGTGCAGGCCAATCATGTTTTTGTGGATGTAACTCCGGAGCAGTTTCGTGATTTTCTCGAGCAGGAGTCAGGTGTTGATTTGGAAGATTTTTTCGATGATCAGATTTTTCAACCCGGGTTCAGCGTCTTCGTTGTCGACTCATTTTCTGCAGCCCCCGAAGGAAATCACTTTCTGGTGAGTCTGCATCTGCAGCAAAAGCTGCGTGAATGCCCGCAGTACTATCAGCACGTGCCTATAGATGTAACGTTTATTTCTGCCGACAATCAGCGCGAGGAAATGCAAATCGATGCAAGCGGTCAGTTTACAAGCGTTCAGTTGCCTTGCGGATTTGACCCGGTGATGGTCGTGTTGAACGGCCATAATCGCTTGAATCAAGCGCGCATGGATCATGAGTTTATGGTCTATGCGGATCAATCGCTCTATCCCGTATTGCCGTATGTAGATTTTCGTTTTTCAAGGGAAAATGTGGTTGACTCTTCGTTGATACGAATTGAGCATATCTGGGCCGCTCCCGATCAGCTGCCGTTGGGCAACGGCGTGTTTGCAATTTCGAATACACACTACTATTTGGTGGATGGTTTGTGGGATGAAAATGATGTGTACAGCGGACGCATTTATTACAACGGTTCACAAGAAACGGATTTGGATTATACACTCTACAACAACGGAGAAGAGCAAGCCATTTTGCTTTATCGTAGTTCTTCGGCCGATGCCTGGGAGATTTATCCCGACTTCACCTTGGGCACGGGTTCACTTGCAAACGGCGATGGTCATTTTGTAATTGATACGCTGCGCCGCGGACAGTATGCCTTTGCCAACGGTGATATTTTCGCGGGTTTACAGGGGCCGCAACATCAAAATGCGGTGACACTGAATTGCTATCCGACACCGGCCGATCAACAGATGGATGTAGCGGGTTTTGCTGAAGGCGAAGGAGTCGCATTGTTTGATGTGTATGCAATGAACGGACGACTGGTGCAACGATCGTCGGCCCGATTGAATGGTTCATTCACGAAGCGAATCGATACCTCTTCACTGGGTTCAGGAAACTACATTTTGCAAGTAACACGTTCCAATGGTGACGTGCTCGCCGTGAAGCAATTTGCAGTTGCTCGTTGATCAGCGAATAACCTGGAAGTGCCCGCTGCGCTTGCCTTCTTGCACACCGCCACATTCGATGCGGTAATAGAGCTCGTAATAGTAAACACCATCTGCATAACCGTCGACGTTCCAATAGCGTCCGCTGCCAATGCTGCTGTCGAATGCCAACGCACCCCAACGATTGAAGATCTTCAGCTCATAGGTGTCCATTACAGAAGGCAAAACCAACGAGCGGTTGCTATTCAAATAGGGCATCCACACATCGTTGTCTGAATCACCATTGGGAGTGATGATGTTGGGGAAAAGAATGTCAGATAAGTCGATGTAGCCTGCCTCGGCGTCATCAATAAATACTTCAGTACCGGCGCTGCATCCCGACGTTTCGTCGGTCGCAACAACGCGATACGTTCCTGCAGCAATTACTGTTGGGTTTAGGGAGGTGTAGGATAAGGGCTCCCAGTTGCCGCTTGAAGCGAAATACTCCCAACTGATTACACTGTTTTGTTGGGGAGTGACTTCTATGCCGACGATTTCTACATTCGGATTGGAGCATGAAATGGAATCTTGCTCAGTAACCTCTAAAAATCCGATGTCGTGATTGGGTATTTCGATGGTTGTTTGAACGCCGCAGTTTTCCTGGTCGTCCACCAATAGTTGGTGAATGCCGGGAGTAAGCCCTGCAGCTGTAAAGCCGGGAAGTGGAGTTGCATCGACAAGGACAGCATATGGTTGCGATCCGCCCTCGATATTACTGATCTCTACCGCGCCATCGATTCCGTTACAAGCGTATACCACGGATGTATTGTAGCTTATAGGCTCGTTGAATACCAAATCGAAACTGGCAGCAAGGGCAGCATTGCCGCAGGGGTCTTCTACATTTCCGCTTACGTCTTGAATAGAAAGTGTGTATGTGCCTGCTTGAAGCACCGATTCATTGAGGTTTAGGATAAAGAGGTCTTCATACGATGCGTTGGGGTTGTCGGGTAAAACAGAAGCGATGGTAAATACTCCGCCGGGTCCGCTGAGCGCGAAGTCGGAGGCTTCAACTGTGCTGTTTACGATCAGCTCCGAGAAGAGCAGTTCAATTTGGTTGTTGGTGCATGCGGAAACTGCTGCGGATATTTCGGGCTGCTGATCATCGTATAGGGTAGCGGTACTTTCATTGAAATCGATAGAATATCCATCCGGACTGTTCGACCAGTTCATTACAACCAATGCGAATGTTTGTCCTACTTGCACATTGAGGTTTGCATTGTAGGCTGGTCCGTTGGTATCGCCGGGTCCATTGCTGCTGCCGGTGCCGCCATTGGCTGTTGAAATGCCGGTGGGTCCGTTGGTAACGAAGCTTCCATACGAGTTGCAACCAACCTCCGGCGAAGATCCATCTTGTGCATTGATGCCGGCGCAACCTCCATTGGTAATTTCGAATAGTCCCCAGTCATAATCGTCCAGTTCATTGTTGGGAGTTAGCACGAAGCCGAGCTCACCCGCTTGCTGCACCGTGAATGCATACCACAAGCTCATCGTTTCAATACCGCTGTTACAAAGACCGGTATACTCCAGCACATTCCCTGTTCCCGGAGGTGAGGTTTCTTCGCTGTATATGCCGCCGCAAAGAGGTATGGCACCGTCGCAGTCGCCGGTGCTGTCTTGTGCTGTTGTATTAAGGGAAATGAAAAGGAGAAATCCAAATAGTATAATGGCCTTCATGCAGTGATGGTTTTATACGAATGTACGTTTTTTTAGAATCGTTCGAATAACAACCAAAAAGCCCCGCACGCTAGCAGGGCTTTTAGGCTTAAACTGAAAAACTAAAAACTATTTTGTAAGTTGTTCACTTACTTGACAAATGTAAATCGGCTTGAAAGAAGGAAGTGAAATGTGTTTTCAACAAGTTACTCACTTCATGTTACGTTCTTTTTTTATTTGCTCGTACGCATCTTGCACGTTGATGAATTTTTCGTTGGCCGATTTTTCATGTTGTTCGCCCAAACCGCGCACTTTGTCGGGGTGGTATTTCATGGCCATTTTGCGGTAGGCCTTTTTTACTTCATCATCGGATGCATCTACTTCTATTTCCAAAATTCTGAATGCACTTTCGGTGTCTTTGTAGTGCATTGCTTTGAGTGATTCATAGTCTTTGCTGGTTAGCCCCAGATGTTGTGCAATGGTTTCAATGATGTGCATCTCGGCCTTGTCGACGTTGCCGTCGGCCTTGGCAATTCCAAAGAGATAATACATGAGTTGCAGACGCATGGGGTGTTCCATGTAGTAGCGAATCTGTTCGCAAACTTCACGCAAAGGAATTTCCTTTTGCAGCAGTTCTTTCAGCACACCTATGTGTTGTGCAGCGGCAGCACTTCCGAATTGTTTGGTGTAGAAGTCGCGAATGAAATCGAGTTCCGATTTGAGCAGTCGGTTGTCGGCTTTCATAACCGCCGCAGACAGCACCAGCAGGGCAGAAGCAAAATCACCTGATTGTGTTTGATGGCGGTATTGTCTGTATTGTGATTGGGTTTGTTGTTGCGTCCCTGATTGAACGCCTTTGAATGATTTATCGTCGGCCATCGCGCCGATTGCAAACCCAATCATACCGCCGATAGGGCCGCCCATGGCCCATCCCAACGCACCGCCTATCCATTTTCCGAAACTCATTGTTGTCTTTTAAATCGCGTTATAGTTATCATGATGTTGTGCATGTTTCAGTGCGTCGGTAAATTACCAGCTTCCGCCGGCGCCGCCTCCACCAAATCCACCACCACCGAATCCGCCAAATCCACCGCCACCGCCACCTCCAAATCCGCCTCTTCCGCTGCTGAAATTGTTGTAGTAGCCGCGGTGCGATCGAGAAGCGGCATTGAGTAATGCCCACGCGGCCCAAAATCCGATTTGATTGGTTTGCGCGTAGCGTTTTGTTTGCGCAGCTTTACTGAGAAATACAAATACAATTATCAATAGCGCTATTACGGCGATACCGAGCCCCCCTTTTTTTTTACGCTTCGTATGTTTTGAAGCGTACGCATCGGAGTCGTATTCACCGCGAGCCAACTGCATCAATACAACTGCACCAGCCTCAATACCTTCGGAATATGCCTCGTTTTTAAAGGAAGGTATGCACTCGTTGTCGATGATTTGTTTGGCGGTAATGTCGGGGATTACGCCTTCTAATCCGCGGCCCACGGCAATGAATATCTCTCCTTTGGATTCAACTGTTTTGGGTTTCACAAGCATCACAATGCCGTTGTCTTCTTTTGCTTGGCCGACACCCCATAATTCACCTAACTCAATAGCGAATTGGGATTTGTCCATACCACACAAATCGGGTACGATAACAACCGTGATTTGATTGCTGCTGCTGTCGGCAAACGAAACGAGCATCGACTCCAGCATGGTTTCTTCACTGTCGTTTAGGATGTTGGCAGCATCGTAGACTAACTTGTTTTCTTTTTTCGGAAAGCACTCTTGACCGGCCAACTGAGCATAACCAACAGCGGCCAAGACTAGGTTGAGGGTAACCAAGGTGAATCGAAACAGGGATATGCGCATCATGATTTAATTAGTGTGAGTTGATACGCTATTGGAAAGTTCATTGCTATCGTCGCGATGGTAGGGAAAGTAATGTTTCAAATGCTCTCCCACGGCAGCAACTGCAGAGCATAGTCCAGATTCATAGTTGCCCGTTGAAAAGGCTGCCGCCATTTGGTTTTTGATGGTCTCCCATGTTTCCGGCGCCACGTGCACGTGTATTCCCACGTCACCTAAGATGGCGAGTTTTCGATCGGTGAAGGCTACATAAATAAGCACACCATTGCGGGCTGCTGTTTTATGCATCTCTAGTTTTTCGAAAATGAAACTGGCTCTATCGAGCGGATCTTCGCTGCATTTTTCTTCCAGATGAACGCGCAATTCGGCGGAGGTGTTTCGCTCAGCTTCTTCGATTGCGGCTTCTACTTTACGGT
>CAMAYP010000061.1 GCA_945862415.1 Chryseobacterium gleum
TTTCGGAACCGTTTCGACCCTGTACTCTATCGATGGAGGTTCTTTGGCGCAAGACCGTCGTTGCGGTTCGTATGTGAGCAACTACCAAATCAACAACGGCATTGCGGAGTTGATGGTGAGTCAGAATTTCCAGAACTTCATCAATCTTAATCCGGCCGACAAGCGCTTGCTGGAATGGTTTGCGTTTGAAAACAACCGTGCGTTTTTGAAGAAGTTCTTTACGAATCAGATCTACAGCGTTCCGATTGTGCACCTCACCGAGTTGCACTTGGTGCGCGCTGAAGCCATCGCAGAAAATGGCGGCGACTTGAGCACTGCTCGTGAAGACATCAACAAAATCATAAACCGCGCTTATCCTCCCGGTTACGAGCTAGCCTCAGGTGCGACAACCGAAGAGATTATCGCAGAAGCACGTCGTCAATACCGCATTGAGTTGATCGGTGAAGGAAAATACACCGAGCAACTTCGCCGCTATGGCGTGATGGGTGAAAACATCATCATTCGCGATGCTCCTTACGATTGTCCGGGAATGGCGATCCAATTCCCCAATGCAGAATCGACCGTAATCGGCTTTGAACTCAATCCCGAAGGCGGCTGCAACTAATCCAATAACAACGAAATTTGAATCATGAAAAAGATATTCATACTGACCGCAGGAATTGCACTCGCGTTGTGGACGTGCAAGCCCGACACGAAAGGTGAACTCGGTGAACCCTCCAACAAACTCGATGGCATGTCGGGCACATGGGAAATTGCATCATTCAAACAACAAGACCCCAACAACCCCATTCGCGAAGAGCGCGATTTGAGCGAGTTCTATATTGTTGACGGCGAAACACCGTATCGCCTTACGTTCAACAAAGACTCCATGACGTATAGCGTGGCTGCAGGCCCGGGCAAAAACTACTTCGGAACCGGCGGAAGCTGGGCATTCGACAACAACGAGTACCCGACTTACTTGTATCTCTACACACCAACAGACACGTTGGAGACTTTGTTGGGAACAGTAGTACGCCCAACCGATTCGCAGCTCAACATTCAACTTGAGAATTACTGCGAAGCAGCAGATGGAAGCCGCACCACTACGGCTATTTACACCTTCACGTTTAACCGTTTGAACCCATAAGCCATGAAGAAGATTTTTTCAACGCTGCTCGCACTTGCTACTTGCACTGTTGCCTTTTCACAAGCAGCCTATATTCAACCCTCACCTACGGGTAAAAACGACACCATCACACTCTACATCAACGTAGCGCAAACAACAGATGGCACCTCGAACAATGCGTTGAACGCGATGCTCACCGACCACCCCGACGACACGGTTTACCTGTGGACATGGCAGCCTGCAGGCCCTGTAGTTGGCAATGGCGACTGGTCCAATTCGAACAGTGCTATGGCTATGACCAAAGTAGAAGGCGCTGAAAAACTGTACAGCTTGCGCTTCAAGCCAACGTCCTTTTATGGCGTTGATGCTACAACCTTTTTCACCAACGGCATCTCCGGCCTTGCGAAGCTGAGAAACGGCAATGCCTATGAAGGTGAATACAACGGTGAAGCAAAAACAGAAGACTTGCACATCAACATCATTCCGAAGTTGTGCGACGAGTTGTATTGCGTTTTCCCGGAGATAGCGAAAACGAATGACTACGTTTCCATCACCTACGACAACACACAGGAAACAACACCCGAATTGCAAAACCTCGGAGAAGACGATTGCTATATCTTTTTGAGAGCAGAACAAAGTGCATTTGTTGCATACAATTACGCTGATCCTACAGTGGTAACTACGCTGCCGCAATTGAAGATGAAGTACATCGGCGATGGCAAGTTTCGCATCACCATCATTCCAACAGACTTCTTCGGTGAGGCCGGAGTTCTTCCCGAAAACTTCGTATTCAACAAATTGAAATATTATATTCTGAAGCCGGGTTTCAACTATGCGAATACGCCACCGGTGCAGTCGTTTAGCTTCATTAACTGCAATTAGGAAGGATTATAGGATTGTAGGATTATAGGGAGCGAACCAGACGCTTGTTGGGCACGCGTCCGTCTTGCAGCATGAGCGTAACAACGTAATTGCCTTGAGGCAGTTCGTTTGCCGGTATGCAGCATTGGTATGCTCCATTGGCATCGTTTGAATCCATAAGCCTGCCTTGCATGTCGTGCAACTTCCAATGCTGCATAGGAGAAGAGCATGTTATTGTCCAGTCCGTAACAGCAGGATTTGGCGATACGTCGACTTTAGCTGTGGCATTCTCGCTCACAGCATTCGGATCGCAAGGAAGCGCATTGATCAATTCCCAGATTTCGTCGATCATTAAGATGGGCACACTCAATTCATCGGGGTTTTCGCCCATGCGAATCCACACCAGGTTTTCCGACGGAACCACGCAGATATATTGACCGTCTCGACCAATAGCCGAAAACATGTCCGTCGGACCGTTTGGGGCATAGTTACCCGGAAACACAAACTGCGACTCGGGAAACATGTACGTCTCTGTGTTGTTGAGCCACGTGAGGTAGCCATACCCTTCATTGATAGGCTGCGACGTATGCGTCATATCATAGAAGTACTGTTCGTCTTGAAGCAAATCAGTACCATCCCAAACTCCCTCGGCAAGCAGCAATAAACCATACCGCGCCATGGAACGTGCATTCGAGAAATACACGTTGTTGTAGTCAATATTGAGCCACAAGCCTTGCATGCCCGTAGGTTGGGCTACATTTTGAAAGCACCACGCATTGAGCGACATGCCGGTTGCGGTTTGCATTACACTATCGAGCAACGTATAGGGTGCATTGTGATAAGCCCATCGCGTGGCTGCATCGGCCAGGTACTCGAGGCAATTACTATCTGTACAATCGTCGTTCACAACACCGTCGTTCAGCCCCGTGGTCATGGTTAGCTGATTGCGAATGGTAATGGCTTGCTCTTGTTCGAGTGTGCACGAAGTCCATCCTTGTCCCAAATAATTAGAGGTCGGTTGGTTGATGTCGAGCAAGCCTTGCTGCTGTGCCTGCCCCACCATAAATGCGGTAAGGGTTTTTCCTGCCGAAGCCCAGTACCAGTTGGCGGTTTGCGAATGCCCGTTGAAGTAGGACTCAAGTACAATCTTACCGTCTTTCAGTAAAACGAATGCCTTTGACTGGTTCGTTTCCAAATACTGGTATAGACTATCGATGCGCTCCTGGCACCAATTCAACTCTTGCGGATCGAGCGTTGTCCAATCGCCGGAAGCGGGTGGGAAATAGAGCGTTTGTGCGGTCGTTACGTTGAAGGACAAAAGAGCTACAACTCCGCACACATAAGCTATCCCATTCATTGTGCTAGAGCTTTACAAATCGAGTGTATTGACCATTGTCCGACTTCACGCAGTAGCTACCTGCCGGCCAGGAGCTGATGTCGAGTCGTGTGATTGAATCGGAAGCAGTATTCGACCACATGATTTGACCCTGCATATTGTAGATGCTGTAATTCGCACCGCGCAAAGTTGTAATGTTCAATTCACGGTTAGCCGGCGAAGGCCATACGCGACATTGTTGAACCTGCTGCTCCTCCTGTGTGCCGATGACCACGGGGGCAAATCGATAGACGGTGCCGCTTTCCGGTTCTCCGGTCAATGATTGCTCTGCCAAGGGTTGCTGACCACTCGGAATAGCAGTTATGGTTGGATTCTGAGGGTCACCGCCCACGGCCCATAATCCCTGCCATGCGCCTCCGTCAAGCACCACGTCTTGTCCTAGGAGCACCAGTGGGCCGGTTCCGAAGAAATGGAGAAGACTGCCCGACTTAATTGTATTCGGTCCATATCGAAACTCAATCACGCCTGAATTCTGATAGAGCCACATCTGAAAGTTGGTTGTGTTGAAGTACGAATTACTCGCATTCCATTCACCGTAAAAGCCAACATTCTTCCATTCAAGTTTGAATACGGCATTTCCGGGAGGGCCTTCCAGTTGATAGGAAATTGGGCTAACCGCTATTGTATCGCTGGCATTCATGATATCAGACATGTAAGGAGCGAGAAGCTGCACTGTATCCGGATTTGCTTCGTTGAGGTTGATTACTTGCGCACCTGGTTGAATAATTCCGACTGTGTTAGTGACGATATCGAATAAGGTCACTTCAAAACCGGTTGAAGTGATATAGAATGGATCATCCCAAACGTCTGTATTGCTTATTAAGTTGGGGGCTGTTAGATCTAAATACGGATCATTGAAGACCGAGAACTCATACGGAAAGCTTTGTGAGCGCGCCATCGATGAGGCCATGCAACAGACTAAAATGGTTAGAGTAGCAACTTTCATTGGAATGGTTATTTAGGAACGAATGTAGGACGCTTCTCACTCAAGCAGGTTACAGGAAGACCGTTAAATTACTTGCCTTCGATCGCACACAGAAACATCGTTCATATTATTGCAGTATATAACTTTATTCAACTCAACCCCTCTTCACATGATTAAGCAAATTGCACTAATCACTTTCGCATTCGCATTTGGCACAGCCAGCGCGCAGAAAGTATTTTCCGTTGATTATGCCAATCAAGCCGATGTAAAAGTGTTCGTTGTAAAGTATGAAAATCAGGCAGACCTGAAAGTATTCAAGGTGAAATACGACAACCAGGCCGGAGAAAACAACGGTAAGTGGTTTTTCACCCAATACGCCAATCAAGCGAAAAAGAAGATATTCTTCGTGGAATATGAGAACCAAGCCGATCTAAAAATCTTCTTCGTAGATTACGAAAACCAAGCCGGATGGCGCACAGCCTCCAAGAAGAGCCTGCTGTACTAAAAGGTGGGGACTGGGTACTGGAGACAGGGTACTGGGGACTGGGTACTGGGGACAGAAACCTAGCGCCAGCCTTTTGCGCTCACTAGAAGTAATCCGTAATCAGTAATCCGTAATCAAAACTCAGTACCCCGAACTCAGTACTCAGTCCTCAGTACTCAGTCCTCAGTACCCAGTACCCAGTACCCAGTCCTCATTACCCAGTACCCAGTACCCAGTCCTCAGTACCCAGTCCCCAGTACCCAGTCCTCAGTACCCAGTCCTCAGTACCCAGTACCCGGTAATCAGTGCTCCACCACCCTATCGCTCAGGTGATCAATAATAGGAACCCAGAAATCCTTTCGCCACGCCTCGGTTAGCCAGCCTGACGCCTCTTCGGGCACTCCGATGTGATTGAAGCTTACACGCGATCCTGTTTCGGTTGTTTCCAAATCAAACAATACCACACTATACATGCCCTGTGGGAAGTCGTTGTGACGCCATGCTTGCACAATGCGTGTGTTCTCCGAGAGATGCAGCATATAACCGTGGCAATGATTATCCCAAGCATCGAACGTACCTCCTACGTGGTTATCCATTCTGGCACTCATGCCGGTAAGTCTACTCAGCAATTGTGCGTTGGTCAATGCTCGGTACACTTCGTCAATAGTGCATTCCAATTCAATAACCTGAAAGATATTATCGGTTTTAATCTTCATGTTTTTAGAGGTTTAGTAATCAAATGTAACGTCTACACTCTAACTCCATTGTCCATCAAGAAGAAAATAATGAACAAGATGCCTTGAATCAGGCGTAATGCTGACGCAGTATCTGCTGAAGCTTTCGGGTATACTCATCGCGCATCCACTGAAGGTAGTTTTCGGTGCTTCGGCTGATGCAATAACTGTAGTGCTTTACGCGACTCTTGATATCAGGTTCGAGCATTTTCAGCAACTCAAGCGCTCGGGTGTGGTCATGGGCATTTTCCGTAATCATCAACGCGTGCTGCTTGATAGACAGGTCGAGCGCATCCTTGGTGCGCCCACCGATTTTCACCAATCGCGAATATTCTTCGCGGATATCGAAGTCAATAACTGCAGAGTTCTTGAAGAATTCTCGCACTTCAATGGGCATCTCATACACCATCTCCTTTTCCATCTGCTCATCGCTCACGATGGCTTCAATATAAGCGTCCGGATTGCGGAAAATGTCTTGCCAGTCGATGTCGGATTCCCACAAGCCAAAACGGCGAGCGTTGTTGCCGAGGTCAATAACGGTAAAATCGGTTTTGCCCGGGATAACGCGTGAACCACGACCAATCATCTGATGATAAAGGGTGAGCGACTTGGTAGCTCTATTCAGAATAATGGTTTCTACGGTTGGTTCATCGAATCCGGTGGTAAGAATGGACACAGAACTTAATACAGCGTTGGGCTGTGTTCTGAACCACAGCAGTATGTCCTTTCGCTCTGCTTCGCTGTGGGTATTGTCGAGGTGGCGAACGTCGTAGCCGGCATCCTTGAACATCTGATACACAATCTTACTTGTGTTGATACCATTATTAAATATCAAGGTTTTCGTGCCTTTTGCCTTTTGCTCGTAGGCGTAAAGCAATTTCTCTTGCATGAAGAAATTACCGTATAGTTTTTCAGAACTGCTTACGGTATAATCGCCGTTGATACCAATTTTCAATGAATGCAAACTGACATCGTAGCTATAGGTGGTTGCCTTCGAAAGAAACCCTCTTTTAATGAGGCGAGGAATGCTTTCACCAACAATCAATTCACTGTAGTTCTCATGCAGGGGCAACTCAACGTTGCTGGAAAGCGGTGTGGCCGTAACCCCTAGAATGACTTGATTCTCGAACCACTTGAATAACTTTCTGAACGAGTTGTAGTGCGCCTCATCGACAATTACTAAACCGAGGTTATCAAAGTCCATCTTATCGTCGCGTAGACGATTATTGAGCGTTTCCACCATGGCAACGAAGCACATGTATTGCTCCTCATCGGGCAAGTCCTTGACTTTGCTTACGATGATTTTGTTATTCACATGAATGTCCGAAAGATGCTTGGATGTTTGTGCAAGCAATTCGATGCGATGCGTGAGAATGAGCACCTTCTTTCCTGTCTCCTTGATGTATCTGCGGGCAATCTCAGAGAATATCACCGTCTTCCCACCACCCGTAGGCAACTGAAAGCAAAGGTTGTAACTGTCGGGATGCTCCTTTAAACGACCGAAGATTTTCGCCAACGCATCCGCTTGATAATCATAAAGTTTCTTGCCTTCATTGATGTCAAGTATCTCGAGGGGTTCTAGGGTCATAGTGTGTGATAGTAAAAAAAAGGGCGGGCAAAGATAGTCAGCGTTGTATGCTATTCGAGCATCACGGGAGCGTATTGTATTCACAAGATGTTAATAGTAGGTAATAGGTGATAGGGACTGGGGAATGGGGACTGGATACTAGGTGATAGACGTTAGGTATTAAGTACTAGGTATTAGGTACTAGGTATTAGGTATTAGGTACTAGGTATTAGGTATTAGCCGCGGCGTACCTTGCACCTCGCACCTTGCACCTCGCACTTCGCACTTCGCACTTCGCACTTCGCACCTCGCACCTCGCACCTCGCACCTCGCACCTCGCACTTCGCACTTCGCACCTCGCACTTCGTACTTCGCACTTCGCACCTCGCACCTCGCACCTCGCACTTCGCACATCGCACCTAAATTACTCCCAGGGCAAACGCAATCGCAAAAGCAATGAGCGCTAAAGAGATGATTCTATTGAGCAATGGCAATTCTGTTTTCTTGACGAGTTTGTTGCCCTGCCAGGCTCCACCGAAAGCCGCGAGGGTTGCAAGAGCGAGCAGATCGATGCGCAACTCGCTCCAGCCTGCTGTAATAGAGGCAGCATATACACTGATGCGCGACACATCGACCAGGCAGGCGCACACAACACGTGTGCCCATGAAAGCATCTTTTGAAAGTCCGGAACGCATCAAAAACGCGCTTCGCAAAGCTCCCTGATGCCCGCTAATACCTCCGAAAAATCCGCTTACCAATCCACCTGCGGGCAACCAACGGGCTGGCATTTCAATCTTCTCCAACGCGGGCGATATCTCGATAAGAGCAAACACGAAAATGATAATCGCAAGGAGGATGCGAATAGAATCGGTTTGAAACGATCGATCCAGAAAAGAGAAATCAATGCTATCGTTCATGCCAGCCAGCCACTGCAAGCTCCAAGCACCGAGCACAGCGCCTACGACCGATGCAACTCCAAAACTGCGTATAGTGGGCCAGTGCGCATGCTTGCCAACAAGAAAAAGCTTAAAGATGTTGTTGGCCATATGTACCACTGCCGTGGCAGCAACCGCAATCTGTGCAGGAAAAAACAACATGAACGCAGGCAACAACAAGGTTCCCAATCCAAAGCCACAAAAGAAACTTAGAAAGGCTCCACCAAGCGCCGCAGCCAAAACAGCGAAATAGGATAACATCTTACGAATTTACAACCCCCAAGCCAGGTATTAGGTATTAGGTTATAGGTGATAGGTGTTAGGTGTTAGGTGCTGTTGCGTTACCTAATACCTATCACCTATCACCTATGACCTACTGCTTACTCCGCGTATTTCCCGCACGTCTCTATCACGCGCTCGCCCACCGTGATGATACATGAATGTGTGCCGCCATCGCACTTGGCAGGGGCAATTACCAGACTTCCATCGTTGCCCTTAAGCTTTACCTCGCCGGAAGATGCATTTTGCTTTCCGTCCTTTACCAACGGTTCCTTCTTCATGGTGAGCACAGCGGCTACCCCATCGACGGTGTAGTTAACAGTGTAGGTGCCCTCCACATTGGAGATGATATTCACAGAAGATCCTGTGCCCGCATTTGCTGTTGCAAAATAAGCTTGTGGGCTATTGTCTATTTGCTCAACTGCTTGCACGTCGGCCGGAGCTGGCTCAATCTTTTTTTCACCACCGTTATTACACGCGCCTAGTAGAAGCGCGATTGGAAGAATGTATTTTTTCATAGTTCAATCAATTACACGATTTAAAAATTTCATTTCCTGCGAAGAAAAACACAGCCAACCACACCAACCCTTTCACGAGAAAAAAGAAAAAGCCAAGCCAACCAAGTCGCTTTAACCACTTGCGTGGTGCTTTCTCTTCATTTTCTTCGCGCATATAACTTTGCAAAGTACACCCAATGCCTGCTCTCACTGCGCAAATTGGGAAATGTATAAACAACAAATTTTTAATGAAAAAAGCCGCATCTTGCGGCTTTTCAATTTCACATTCGACTTCCGAAATCACACCAAAGAAGCCGAAACAACTTTGTATTTCTCGTTGAATACCTCCCAATTCCAAAGGAAGTTTTTCATCAAGTCATCGAGGTTTTTCAGGAAAATAGGATTGGGGGTTTTCTGTAGCTTGAAATACTCCTCTTGAAAATCGACGAGGTTGTATTTTAAAAACACACCCTTCGACATTGCATACACGATGTTTTTCGACGGATAGTTGGCGCGAGCCATGGCATCTTTGTATTCCTTCACTTTCATGGAAAACTCTGTCGGTGTCATGTCGAAAGCAGGAGCCAACTTAGCGGTAATGCTTTCGATGATTTGCTTGTCCATGCCGTTACTAAAATACTGGCTGATGTATGAATAGTTTCCGGCCAACACAATCATGAGAAACTTACCGAAATCCTTCTCACCTATTCCGGGTGATTGAACAAACTCCGGAGAGTCATTTATAAACCCCGCCACGTCGGCAAAACCGGTCTCAACAGTCTCAATTATATTGTGTGCAAAAATGTGCGCTACACGCTCTGCAGTAACTTTCTTTCTTCCAAAAATCGTCAACATACCAAATTCACTTTTAGGTTAAAGTTCACAATTTCCAAAGCTATTTTAAGGTTGTTGATTTACGCAACAACTAAACCTGCATATATGAACAGAGTTATCAACGCGAACTCAACAGAATCAGCTAATTTCGCGCTCCATGTATCGCCATTTTATCAAACCTATTTTCTTCCTCTTACCCGCTGAACGTGCGCACTACACTGCGATGAACCTATTGCGATTTGTGCATGGTGTTCCCGGAATGCCCTCTTTATTGAGGGGTATGTTCGCTGTAAAAAACAAGACACTGCAACGCACGTTGTTTGGCCTTACGTTCGACAATCCTGTGGGACTCGCCGCAGGCTTTGACAAGGATGCGCGTTGGGTGGATGAGCTAAGCACGCTCGGTTTTGGCTTTATCGAAATAGGCACGCTCACTCCGAAAGCACAGCCCGGCAACGACAAGCCTCGCTTGTTTCGATTGCCAACAGATGAGGCGCTCATCAATCGCATGGGATTCAACAACGGAGGTGCAGCGGCCGCTGCAGAGCGTTTGCGCAAGCGTTCTTCGCGCATCATTATTGGTGGCAACATCGGCAAGAATAAAATCACTCCCAACGAAGAAGCTGTCAACGATTACCTCTCGTGTTTCGAAACGCTCTTCGCACACGTCGACTACTTCGCAGTGAATGTGAGTTCGCCCAACACGCCAGGTTTGCGCGCGTTGCAGGAGAAAGAACCGCTGCTGCATTTGCTCAACACGCTGCAACACGCAAACCATGCAAAACCCAAGCGCAAACCGATACTACTGAAGATAGCACCCGACCTCACCGATGAGCAGCTCAACGACATCATCGACATTGTGCTGGAAAGTAAAATTGATGGCGTGATAGCTACGAACACGACCATTGCTCGCGAACCACTGGTTACTGCAAAAAACGAAATAGATGCAATCGGAGCCGGCGGCCTAAGCGGTAAGCCTGTTGCCCAACGCAGCACAGAAGTGATTCGCTACCTCAAAGAGAAATCGCACAACGCCTTTCCTGTGATTGGTGTAGGCGGCATTCACTCCGCGCAAGACGCCATCGATAAACTCAACGCCGGCGCCGACCTCGTGCAGATCTACACGGGATTCATTTATGAAGGACCGGGGCTTGTTCGGAAAATCTGCGAAGGCATAAATTAGGGGACTGGGGACTGAGGACTGGGGACTGGGGACTAGGTACTAGAAACTAGATACAAGATATTAGATATTAGCATTAGGTAATATGCAGTGGTTACTAAGCAGTAGGTACTCAGTAGTAGTCGGCAAAGAATTGTGTATTCAATCTCAAGTACCCAGTCCTCAGTCCCTAGTCCCCAGTCCCCAGTACCCAGTACCCAGTCCTCAGTACCCACTGCCCCACCTCGCCTTCAACCACTCCCTCACCTGCACTTCTTTTGCATTGTTGCCGGGTTGGTAGAATTTGACGCCGGCCAATGATTCGGGCATGAATTGCTGATACACAAAATTGCCTTCGTAGCTGTGTGCGTATTTGTATTCCTCACCGTAGCCGAGGTCTTTCATGAGCTTGGTGGGTGCGTTGCGAATGTTCATGGGGATGCTCAAATCGCCGCTGTTGCGCACTTCGGCAATAGCCGCATCGATGGCCATGTAGGCGCTGTTGCTCTTGGGTGATGTGGCTAAATAAATAGCACACTGACTGAGGATGATTCTGCTCTCCGGCCAACCGATATTCTCCACCGCGCGAAAAGTAGCATCGGCCATGAGCAAGGCGTTGGCGTTGGCCAGACCGATGTCTTCTGATGCGAGTATGAGCATGCGTCGCGCAATGAACTTCGGGTCCTCCCCGCCTTCCACCATGCGCGCCAAATAATAGACGGCTGCTTGCGGATCACTGCCGCGAATGCTCTTGATAAAGGCTGAGATGATGTCGTAATGCATCTCGCCCGACTTGTCGTACATTGCAGGATTCTGCTGCACGATTTCCGCCACGCGCTCGTTGGTGATGGCCTCCCCTTCTCCCAACTGCGATACCACAAGCTCGAGCACATTCAAAAGCTTACGCGCATCGCCGCCGCTCATGCGCAGCAGCGCTTCAAACTCTTCTACGCGAATTTGCTTCTTCATGAGATCTGCATCCGTGGCGAGTGCTTTCAATACCAGCTTCTCGAGGTCTGCACGCTCGAGGTGCTTCATCACGTAAACCTGACAGCGCGAAAGCAACGCACTGATGACTTCGAAACTCGGGTTTTCCGTTGTGGCGCCGATGAGCGTCACGATGCCCTTCTCCACTGCGCCCAAGAGAGAGTCTTGCTGCGACTTCGAGAAGCGATGTATCTCATCGATGAACAACACCGCGCCGCGCGAAAACATACCTTGTCCTTGCACACGATCTATTACTTCGCGCACGTCTTTCACGCCGCTGTTGATGGCGCTCAGTGAATAAAACGGACGCTTCAGAGTTTGCGAAATGATATGAGCAAGAGTAGTCTTCCCCACTCCTGGCGGCCCCCAGAAGAGCATGCTCGGAATGTTACCACTCTCGATAGCCTTGCGTAAAACCGCATTGGGTCCCACGAGGTGCTCCTGCCCGAAGTAGTCATCGAGCGAAGAAGGACGAAAGCGTTCAGCGAGGGGGATGTGATTCATGCGCACCCAAAATTAATCCTTGCGGTCGGACGGATCCAACAAATCGGGCCTTCGCTCGCCTGTCTTTTTGATGGCCTCGTTCATGCGCCATTCCTCTATCTTGCCGAAGTGTCCGCTGAGCAGCACCTCCGGTACGCCCCAGCCCTTGTATTCAGCCGGACGTGTATACACAGGAGGTGCGAGCAAATCGTCTTGGAACGAATCAGTGAGAGCACTGGTCTCGTCGTTCATCACACCGGGAATGAGACGCACAATGGCATCAACCAAAACCGCCGCAGCCAGCTCGCCGCCGCTGAGCACATAATCACCTATCGAAATTTCCTTGGTGATGAAATGATCGCGCACACGCTGGTCTACTCCTTTGTAGTGTCCACAGAGTAATATAATATTCTTCTTCAGAGAAAGCCCGTTGCATGCGCGCTGGTTGAGGAGCTCACCATCGGGGGTTAGGTAAATGATCTCGTCGTATTCGCGCTCGCTCTTCAACTTGGTGATGAGGTCATCGATGGGTTGAATGGTCATGACCATGCCCGCTCCGCCGCCAAACTGATAATCGTCGGTTTGCTTCTGCTTGGCCGTGCTGTAGTCACGGATGTTGTGGATGTGTATCTCACAGATGCCGCGTTCCTGCGCACGCTCCAGAATACTATCGGCAAACGGCCCGTCGAGCAGGCGTGGAAGAAGAGTGAGGATGTCGATGCGCATAGGTGGGTACGATTTGAGGGCGCAAGTTAAGGTCTGGGAAGTGGTGAAAGGGTGAAAGGGTGAAGAGTGAAAGGGTGAAAGGGTGAAAGGGTGAAAGAGTGAAAGAGTGAAAGGGTGAAAGGGTGAAAGGGTGAAAGGGTGAAAGAGTGAAAGGGTGAAGTAGTGGCGCCACCCACTCATTCTCATTGTGTTTGTGATTCTGTTTCTTGAAATTTTCAACCGCCAAGGCGCAGAGAACGCAGAGAAAGGATTGTAGGATTGCAGTATTATAGAGAGCCGCCACCCACTCATTCTCATTGTGTTTCTCTTTCTCATTCTAAAAACTCCAGAAAGAGAATGAGAATGAGAATGAGAATGAGTACGTCGGTCAATCGTCCCCAGTCCTCAGTCCTCAGTCCTCAGTACCCAGTCCCCAGTCCCCAGTCCCCACTAAGCGCTTTCCTCAATCCCCATCAACGGCATAACACGAATAATTTATAGGTTTTTTATTCCTCCTGCGCGCACGAGGTTTGCACTTTAAACAATGCTCCTCATGGGAATCAACAGAAAAATCGTTCACTTCAATGTTTCTATTTATAGAAACTGTCTCTACCTTTGTAACATACAATCGACTCACGCAGCATGAAGTACTTCGAAACTTTGTTTTTGGAGGAAGCACGTGAGTTCATTGCAGAACTCGACGTAAAGACAAGGCTTAAGCTTTTTCAAAACATCGAACTTGCGGAACAGACTCACGATAATCGGCTATTAAAAAAGCTGCAGAAAGAAATATGGGAGTTCAGAACTGTGCATGCCGGAAAACAATTAAGACTTCTCGCCTTCTGGGATAAGACGGACAATGCACAAACCTTAGTTGTCGCTACACATGGCTTCACTAAGAAAACAATGAAAGTTCCTGATCGCGAAATTGAACGAGCTGCCCGCATACGTGCAGATTATTTCAACAATAAAAAATGAAACTGGCAATGGGTACCAAAAAGTTAAAAACATATACACTCGCAGAGATGAAGGACACCTACATCGGCAAGCGAGGAAGCGTAACTCGTGAGTCCTATGAGCATGAGCTTCGTATGGAGGTCATTGGCAGGATGATCCGATCTGCACGACAAGAACGTCGGCTAACGCAAGAAGAGCTTGGAGAATTGGTTGGCGTAAAAAAGGCACAAATTTCGAAGCTTGAAAGTGGAGCCAACAGCGCCACGATTGATACAATTTTGAAAGTGTTCTCAGCGCTTCAGGCAGAAATTTATTTTCAGGTACGGATGACGTGATTAGGATTATAAGATTGCTGGATTGCAGGATTGGAGGAGAATAGGATTGTAGGATTGTAGGTGGCGCCCCCTACTGATTCTGATTGTGTTTCTGATTCTCATTCTAAAAATTCCAGAAAGAGAAACAGAAGCAGAAACACAATGAGAACGCCCACCAATCGTACCCAGTACCCAGTCCTCAGTACCCAGTCTCCTACCCTCAGTCCCCAGTCCCCGCTCAATACGGCGGATGCTGCGGCTTATTCTCCAGCACCTCCTCAATACGCAAGATCACCGCATCGGTGAGCAATGGCACTGCTGCCGTGGCCTTCAAATTGTGCTCGAGTTGCTCGGGTTT
>CAMAYP010000062.1 GCA_945862415.1 Chryseobacterium gleum
AAGGGTGTTCTTGCAGGAAGCTACCACAGTTTCGGCTATTCCGAGTACCTCTCCTCGAAAGGTGGAATCGCGTATGCAATGGGGTTGGGTGAGAAACTGGATGTAGGTATTCAACTCAATTACTACTCCGTGCGACTTGGTGAGAACTATGGCCGAGCCGTAGCAGTGAGCGCAGAAGGTGGCTTCCTTTTCCGACTCAACTCAACTATTACACTCGCGGCTCACATCAGCAATCCCAACCGCGCAAAGCTTTCTGAATATCTCGATGAACGCATACCCGCCGTTTTCCGAATGGGAGGAACCTATGCCTTTTCAAAACAAGTAATGCTGACCGGCGAGGTGTACAAAGACACCCAGTTCGATCCGTCCATTCGAGCGGGGCTTGAATACAAAATCACAGAATCGGTGGCTGTTCGTGGCGGATTCGCATCGGCTCCTCGACAATTTACCTTCGGTTTCGGATGGAAACTGAACCAATGGATGCTCGACATGGCGGCAGCATACCATCCGGCACTGGGATTCAATCCGCACCTTTCGTTTACCTATAGCGGTAATGCGGAAAAATGACAGCGCTGCGAGTTCATATGGATTTGAGAGCCCGGATGTGGCTGTTGATGTGCATCGTCATGCCATATTTCAGTCTGGCCCAAACCGATGAACTGAAAACATCCATCATCGAGCAACGCATTGAAGAAATTGCCAACTCCCTTGATGAGGGCCAAGAGTTGGATTACACCAACCTCTTTGAAGACCTATCCTATTATTTCGAGCATCCGCTCAACTTGAATGCAGCCGATGTAGATGAGTTGAGAGAATTATACTTGCTCACCGACATTCAGATTGCCAACCTGCAACGTCATATTGCACGTTACGGTGATTTACGCAGCATTTACGAGTTGCAAACCATTGAAGATTTCGACCTGCCCACCATTCGGACCCTCACCTGGTTTGCCACTGTTGCTCCCGTATTGAGTCTCCAAAACTTCAGCATGTCGGAGTTTTGGCGGGAGTCGACCCACGACCTCTTCCTGAGGTACAAGCGCAACCTGCAATTACAGGACGGCTTCTTACCCGATGCAGAAACCGGTGTGCCCGATTACGCCGGGTCGCCCGACTATCTTTATTCACGCTACCGACTCAATTACAAAAAGAGTTTTCGTGCCGGCTTAACGCTGGAAAAAGATGCCGGCGAATCGTTGGAAAAAGGCCCCGACTTCTACAGTGCCCACGCTATGTACAGCGGACAAACATGGCTGAGGAGACTTGTGGTTGGCGACTTTCAGGCACTTTTCGGACAAGGGCTTACGTGCTGGAACGGACTGGCATTTGGCAAGTCGCCGTTTATATCCAATGTAAAACGAAATGGGATTGGACTTCGCCCTTATTCGAGCGTTCAGGAAGCCAACTTTTTTCGCGGTGCCGGAATCACTGTGGGTAAAAAAGATGTTGAACTAACGGCTTTTTTCAGCGATAAACGAGTTGATGGCAACGCCGACGACTCGGCAGACAGTGTGCTCACCGACGACGAATTCATTGTATCGAGTTTGCCGCTGGGTGGCCTGCACCGAACGGCAAGCGAAATAGCCAACAAAAACCTCGTGCGCGAGCAGGTGTATGGCGGTAACCTGCGCTATTCCCATCGTCTTTTTTCAGTGGGAATTACCGGCATTCATACGCAACTGAATGCGCAACTTTTGCCCAATACCGCCCTCTATGCCCTTTACCGATTCTCGGGTTCGCAAAACACGACGATAGGAGCCGACTATCAGGCAGTACTAGGCAACGCCAACTTCTTTGGAGAGGCTGCCCGCAGTGCGAATGGAGGTTTCTCCATGATTAACGGTCTGGTGGCCGCAATTCATCCCCGCCTCACCTTCAGTGCCGTTTGGCGTTATTTCGGGAAGGACTTTCAGAACACCAAGGCAAATGTTTTTGGTGAAAACAGTCTGACTGCATCCAACGAGCGCGGCCTCTATGCCGGTATACAAGCCAACCTTTCGAGCAAAATCACCTTTACCGCATACACAGACTTTGTGCGGTATCCCTGGCTCCGCTACCGTGTTGATGGCCCCAGTGTAGCAACCGATTACCTGGCACAGCTCAATTACAAGCCCGATAAAAAGAATGAAATTTACTTGCGCTACAGGAGAAGGGAAAACGTGCTCAACTCTTCTCTGGAGGGGACAATCATTACCGCACCCTCAGCTACACTTCAGGAAAACTGGCGCATCAATGGATCGTACCAAGTGCATCCCAACATACAACTTCGGTCACGTGCAGAGTGGTCGCTGTTTTCCCAAGAACAAGAAAAAAGTCGTGGATTCGTCATTTATCAGGACATCAATTACAAGCGACTTGGTTCAAGAGCCACATTCACCCTTCGCTACGCCATAATGGACTGCCCCGACTGGAATGCCCGCATCTATGCCTATGAAAACGATGTGCTCTACGCGTTTAGCATTCTACCCTATACGGGCAGAGGCTCCAGGGTGTATGGCATGGTGAAATGGGATGTTGCGCGCGGTGTCGACATGTGGGTGCGCTACGGAGCCTTTCTCTATAATCAAACGCGCGTCGTTAACGAACAATCCGCTGATCCAAACGAGTTAATCAAGTCGGATGTGCACCTGCAACTCCGGCTTCAGTTCTGATATTTTGGATTTATTAGGCATTTATTGTTGATAAAATTCATGCATTGCGTATCTTCGCACTTGGTCTCTCGTAGAAACCCGTTAAGCATCATCGCACATGAAGAGAATTTTTACGCTGCTTGTATTGTTACTTTTGATGTCTGGCACTAGCGCCAGCGCTCAGAGTGGCGTGCAGCACCCAATCTCTTCAGCGCGTATTATGGGAATGGATGGACGCGTTGAGTTGGTATTTGATGAACCCATGTCAGACGCGTTTAGCATTAGTGTGTTGGATTTGACCGGAAAGGCCATTTTCAGTCAAACTCACCAAAGCTCATCGGAACCTTGTCAATTTTTAGAAATCCCGGTTGAGAATTTAAAGAGAGGAATCTACATGGTTCGTGTGGTAGGTGAAGACGGGAAGACGAAGACTCTCAAGTTACAGCGGAACTAAATTACATCAAGTATACTCGAGGAAGCCATCTGAAATCGTTCAGGTGGCTTTCTTGTTATTTGACGTGACGAATCTTCACCAATGGACTGAACAGATACTCGTGTTTGGTTGACTCCTCGAAGCACCGATAGCGCGTGCGAAGTCGCTCTCCCTTTACAAACACGCGGTGATCACGTCCATAAATAAAACGGGCATTGTGCGGTATATCGTCGAGCAGCTGAATGTCGGGGTGACTTTTTTTATCGTAACGAGCGAGTGTTTTCGATAGATGGATATCAGCACACGTAGAAGCCGCCGGATTTGACAGATAAGACGCAATCGCTTTAGCAACATCATCCGGAAATACGTTGCGACGAAGAAATGGGCCAAGTGTCTGCTTAAAACATCCTTTCCATTCGGCGCCGTGCGGTTTTACCCGATCGCGGTGGTTGAGGTAGGTTATCAAGTGCGCAAGTTCATGCATGAGTGTTATTAGAAAGGCGTACTTATTCAAGTTTCCATTCACTGTAAGCACATGCCTCCCACCGCGGGGGTCGGCGGTAAAATCGCCGAGCTTTGAAGAGCGCGGCTCGGTAATCACTAAATGATGAGGGTACTCTCGCAGCTTATCGCAAGCCAACGTAAGCGCTTCTGCCGGCAAAAAAGACTTAAGGGCGTCCTCCAGATTGGTACTGTTCTTCATGCGCAGCACTTTGAGAGGTCCATTCTATGCGATCTTCCCATTTCGGACACGTGTTGCATCGACGCTTTTTGTTGCTGGCGCATGCCGACAAAAGCCATGCACTGCAAAATAGAAGTATACCGATTTTCACTTTGCCTATCATAGATTCGCATCTTTAACTGCGAATATACAGGATAACATGCTCGACAATTGGCCTCATCTGTTGTTGTTTGTGTCAGGCTTCACGGGATGGGCCCTGTCAGCAACGCCCGTTCTTAGCTATATGGTTTTTCTTGCCGAGAAGGACTTTCGCTGGCAACTCATCACTTGGTTTATAACCATTACGTGTGCCATTTACCTGATGAAATTCAGCCTTTTCTCGCTCACGTCTTGGCCAATGCCTGGCTCGTGGGCAAGCCGTTTCTTCTATCCCGTTTGGCTCTTCTCTTCGCCACTTGTGCCATACCTCAACGAGGTTCGGAAATCTCGAAAACAATAACACTTTTCATTCACGTTTCGTTGTGCAAAGCCTGTGAGATTTCCGCATCGCACATGGCCCCTATGCTGTAAGTTTGATTCAAGATGACGTCGCTCTATTTCAACATAGGTAAGTACTTTCTTCTCATGGTAAACACCTTTACCAAGCCAGAGAAGCGTAAAATCTACTGGAAACTTATCGTTCAGGAAATCGACAAAATCGGTCTTCAATCGTTGGGTATTGTGGCGCTCTTGTCACTCTTCATGGGCGCAGTAGTAACTCTGCAAACAGCAGCTAACATCGACAGTGGCTGGATACCTCGCTGGACCATTGGCTACACCACTCGCCAGACAATGATTCTGGAATTCTCTTCTACGATTGTTTGCCTGATTCTATCCGGAAAAGTCGGTGGTAACATCGCTTCGGAAATTGGAACCATGCGCATCACCGAGCAGATAGACGCCATGGAAATTATGGGCATCAACTCGGCTAGCTACCTCATACTTCCAAAAATCATCGCAGCGCTTTTCGTATTCCCATTCATGGTTATCCTTTCCATGTTTATCGGTATTTCGGCAGGCGCATTTGTAGGCTACACGACAGGCGTTACCTCTCTGAACGACTATGAATATGGGCTTCAGTATGCATTTGAACTTTGGCAGGTAAACTATTCCCTCATTAAGTCCTTTTTCTTCTCCTTCATCATAACCAGCGTGAGCTCGTATCACGGCTATTACACATACGGTGGTCCTCGTGAGGTGGGCGCAAGCAGCACACGGGCTGTGGTGTACAGCATGGTGCTTATTCTGATTACCAACTATGTGCTCACCCAATTGCTGCTGCTATGATCGAAGTGAAGAACATATCAAAAAGCTTCGCAGGTAATGCTGTGCTGAAGAATATCACCACCGAGTTCTATCCGGGCAAAGTGAACTTCATCATCGGAAGAAGCGGATCAGGTAAGTCAGTACTCACCAAGTGCATCGTTGGATTGATGGAAGTTGATGCGGGCGAAATATTTTTTGACAAGCGTAATTTCACTGTTCTCGATCGGTGGGACCGCAAAGATATCCGCCAGGAAATGGGCATGCTCTTTCAAGGCAGCGCCCTGTTCAGCTCATTAACCGTGGAAGAGAATATCCTGTTCCCGCTTCAGATGTTCAGCACGATGAGCAAAAGTGAAATGCTCGACAGAGTTAACATTTGCTTGAAGAGAGTTAATTTGGAGGGAAAGAACAAATTGTATCCGAGTGAACTCTCAGGCGGTATGCAAAAAAGAACCGGTATTGCACGAGCCATTGCGCTCAATCCTCGCTATCTGTTTTGCGACGAACCCAACTCTGGACTCGATCCGCAAACCGCCATCGTAATCGACAACCTTATTCGAGAAATAACCTATGAGTTCAACTCGACTACAATCGTGATTAGTCACGACATGAACTCTGTACTCGAAACCGGCGACCACATCAACTTCATATACCAAGGAGAGCTTTCGTGGAGAGGCAATAAACACGAGATTTTAGATACCGAAAATGACGCCCTCAACAACTTCGTTTTTCCTTCGAAGTTCATGCAGCAGATTCGTGAGAAATTGAAAGGTTGATGACGGATTACGGATTGGGGCTGTGTAATTGTTCTTTCTAACGAAATACGCTCAAACGCTCAGCATCCAATCGTAGGAAAATAAACAGTAAGAGTGTAAAGCCCATGAGCGATGAACCGCCGTAGCTCATGAAAGGCAATGGAATTCCGATGATAGGTGCAAGCCCGATAACCATGCCCACATTGATCAGCAAATGGAGGAAGAATATGGAAGCAACACAGTAACCGTAAATGCGAGAAAACTGTGAGCGTTGGCGTTCTGCCATGTTGATGATGCGCACAATCAGGAATACAAACAGAGCCACCACAGCGAAGCTTCCCAGGAAGCCCCACTCTTCCGAAATCACACTGAAGATAAAGTCGGTCCAGCGTTCGGGTACATATTTGTTTTTTGACATGGGCCCTTTCATGTACCCCTGACCTATCATGCCGCCGTTGCCAACCGCGATTTTCGCCATGCGTGCATTGTAACCCGGATCATCTTTCTTTTTCGTACTAACAGCCGCAGCATCGGCACTTTCGGCATCCGTATACATGGCATCACGATCTTCTTCCTTTTCCTCAAGTCCAAGTGTTACATAAATGCGCGTTTTCTGGTGTTTTTGCAAGACCCCGTCGACCAGGAAATTCACAGAATAACTGAAGCCTATCGCAGCAGCGGTAGATAAGAACGTGATGAGAAAAAACTTCCTTCTGTTGCGTGGCACAACAAAATTCCGAATGAGAAACATGAAAACGGTTCCTATTACAAACACGATGGTCATGAGCACAAACACACCGCTCTGTTCACCGAAGTAAGGATACTCGATTCGATTGAATCCTGTAATAATGCTCAATACTCCAAACACGACTGCTCCCATGCCGATGATGAGAATGTTGCCGGAGAGCCCTTCTCGATAAAGCGCCAAAATAAACGCAACAAACGTGAGCAATGAACCCACATCGGGCTGCAATAAAATGAGTACTGCAGGCAAGCCAATGATGAGGCCTGCCATAAAACGAGGCTTCCAACTATTGAAGCGTGTTTTGGTATTGGAAATGTACTTCGCCAACATGAGGCCAACGCCAATCTTCGCAAACTCCGCCGGTTGCAATGCAAAGCCTCCCAACTGAATCCATGCCTTGGCCCCGTTCACAGTTGTCCCCACAACGAGCACTAGACCCAAGAGCAAAATAAAAACACCGTAAATAACGATTGCGAACTTGTTGAAGAACTCGCCTTCCATATACAATACAATAAAGGCCAGAAACGAACTGATGAGAATAAACAAGAACTGCTTGCCATACTCCTGACTGATGTCGAATGGGCTTGGATTGGTATCGACAACTGCAGCACTGTAGATGTTCATCCAACCGAACAACACCATGATACCGTATACGATCACGGTCAACCAATCTACATTGGCAAGCGGGTGTTGGCGTGGTGCGCTCATCGGTCGAGGAAGTTTGCGTCAAGTATCGTCTTTTCGCGTGCCTTACTGCCTTCCGCGATAGAGTCGTTCAAGTATTGTTCAATCATGAGTGTTGCCACCGGTGCGCTCCAGGTTCCACCGAAACCGGCATTCTCGGTGTACACAGCCACCGCAATTCTTGGGTTTTCCTTCGGGGCAAAACAAATGAACACCGCGTGGTCTTCCTTGCCTCCTGCGTTTTGTACGGTTCCCGTTTTGCCGCACACAACAATGTCTTTCGGTGCGGCGCGCCAAGCGGTTCCGCCCGGTTGCAATACCTTTTCCATCGCGTTTATAACCGTGGTGAAATGCGAAGAGTCGATACCCAACTGATAGCGCTTCATGAAATCTTCGCGTGGCATTCCACCCAACCCGATTTGCTTCACCGTATGCGGTGGCACATACCAGCCCTTGTTGGCTATTACACACGCCATGTTACACATCTGCAGGGGTGTTACGAGCATTTCACCTTCACCGATACTCAACGAATAGATGGTGCTGAATGCCCACTGTTCCTTTCCATACCATTTGTCGTAGAATGAAACGCCGGGCACACTTCCCGTTTTGACGCCGGGAATGTCGCAATGCACGTCGGTTCCAAACCCAAACTGTGTGATGTAACCTTGCCATATTTCCAGGCCCAAACGAGCATCCCTGAATCGACTGTTTTGATCGCGGTTGGCTTCCACTACCCGGTGCATTACCTCGCGGAAATACGGATTACACGAATGCACAATGGCCATTTCCAAATCATCATTGCTGTGGCTACCGTGGCATCCTATAACACCCCTGTTACAGTGAATTCGCGTTTGCGCTGTTATGGCTCCCGTTTGCAACGCAGTAAGCGATTGCGCGAGTTTGAAGATAGATCCCGGGCGATACTGGGCTTGCGTTGCTCGGTTGAACAAAGGCTTTTGAACATCCGTGTTGAGCACGTTGAAATTATGACCGCGAACACGTCCAACCAATAAATTCGGATCATATGTAGGCGCCGATATCATGGCCAAAATTTCACCCGTGTTGGGTTCTATTGCTACAATACACCCGCGCTTGTTTTGCATGAGCTTCTCGCCATAGGCCTGCAAGTCGGCATCCATTGTACAAATAAGGTCGGTACCGGGCGTGGCAGGCATGTCTTCCTTATTACCTGCATGTTCCCGAATGTTCCCGACGTTGTCACGAAACGCGTAGTTGATTCCCTTCACTCCGCGCAGCTCCTGCTCGTAGGCTTTTTCGATACCACTCTTTCCGAGGTATTCTTGCTTTGTGTAGTAGGGATTTTTCTTGTATTCCTCCGGCGATATCTTACCAACGTCGCCCAGGAAAAGGGCACCCACACTTTGCGGGTACACTCTCAATGTGCGCGATTCAGCAAAGAAGCCTTTGTACTTATAGAGCTGCTCCGACATAGCCGCATAATCGCTCGGAGTAATTTGCTCGACCAATAGCTGCGGACGATGAAACTCACCTCTTGCTCGGGCCCTAGCAAACAAATTGTCGATGTCTTCCTTTTTAATGCGCAGCAACTTGCAAATCGAAGTCGTGTCGAACTCGCCAACTTTCTTCGGCACCACCATCAGGTTGTACACTGTTTGGTTGGTCACGAGCATCTTGCCTGTTCGATCGTAGATGATACCGCGTGGAGGATAAAGCGGTATCTCCTCCTCGGTAAGAGCAGTGGCTTGCTCCTTCCAGGTAGAATTCACCACCTGAAGGAAAAACAAACGAATAACATAGATGATTGCAATTACGCAAACGATTAGAATGATGGTAATCTTTCGTCCGTCGTATTGGTTCACACTTGTGCGCCTTTAGAATTGTAGATCAGGTACTGGCCAATTGTCATGAGCACCAGTGTAGCCAAGGTACTCAACAGAATGTGAAATACCTGATACAAAAAATCCGAAAACCGAAATACCTCCATGAAGAAGAACCAGCTGTGATGCGCCAGTGTGAGCACACCCGCATAGGTTACATACCAGGCCAAGCCCATGCGTTGAACGGTTGGTCGCTGGGTAAGATCATATCCCTCGCGCGGTGCGAGTACATTTTGAACGATGGTTTGCATGAATCCCAAAAAAACACAAGCGGAAGTGTGTAAGCCAATTGGCCCCGAGAAATAGTCCATGAGCAACCCTATCATAAATGCGAACACCATCACCAACCAGCGCGGAGTCTCGAAAGGGAGCATCAGGATACCGAAGATGTAAATCCATGGGAAGATAAGCCCATCAAACAGTTGCACGCGGCTTACCACCAATGCCTGCAGCAAAATCAAAAAGACAATTCGTACGATATTAACGCTTACTGTTTGCAGCATCTTGTTGTTCTACTTTATTCAATAAGGTATCTTGTTCCTGTTTGAAAATATCACTTACAATCAACACGTGATCAAGGCGTCGGAAGTCGGCTCCCATGCGCACTTTGATGAGGTGATAGTCGTTGTCGCTATCGTCTACCCATTCAACTACACCCACGTGAATATTGGACGGGAAATACGTCGAGTATCCGCTGGTTACTATGGTGTCGCCGGGCGCTACCGGAATGTTTTTGGGTATATCAATTACATCCGCAATTTGTGCATCACCACCGCGCCATACCAGCGAGCCAAATGCTCCTGACTTGCGCAAGCGCACACTGGCTTTAAAGTCGGAATGAATCACAGGCATTACCACCGCAAAATGTTCGCTTGCGCTGCGCACGACGCCAACGATATTTCCTCCCGCTATTACACCCATGTCTGCGGCCACGTTGCCCAGGGTTCCTCGGTCAATAACAATGTAATTTTTCTCGCGGTTCACGGAGGCGTTCACCACTTTCGCCGTGCGGTACACATAGCGCTGAATGCTCGTTGTATCATCCAGTGTATCCAACTCCGTTCGCAAATTCCAATAATTCTCTTGAGCTTCACTGCGCAAAAGTGCGTTTTCCAATGACAGTTGATCGTTGATTTCTCCGAGGCGGAGATACTCCGAAAGCTGAGCCCTCTGCGAATAGATACCGCCTACCCAATCGCTGCTGTGACGCACAAACTCTGACCCGTGAAAGCGCGTGTTACGAAACAACATGGTAAGCGCAATGGCCTGCAAGGCCAGGAAAAGAAGGAAGAGGTAAAACCGACGGAGCAATGCCAGTATATTCTTCATCGATTCGCTTCGCTACTTAGTTGAGTTGTGTTAGGTAAAAACAAGGACTGAAAGAAGGCATCACTCACGCATGAGGAACTGGAACTTGTTGATGTTCTTCAGCGCTATGCCTGTGCCTCTTGCCACTGCGCGCAATGGATCGTCGGCCACGTGCACGGGCAATTTCGTTTTCTGACTGATTCGCTTGTCGAGTCCACGCAACAGTGCGCCACCGCCCGCCAAGTAGATCCCCGTTTTGTAGATATCGGCTGAAAGTTCGGGAGGTGTATTCTCCAAGCAACTCATGATAGCCTCTTCGATTTTCGAAATCGACTTGTCGAGTGCATGAGCAATTTCCGAATACGACACCGCAATTTCCTTTGGAATACCGGTCATCAAATCGCGACCGCGCACGTTGTAATCTGCCGGCGGATTGTCGAGCTCGGGCAATGCTGCACCTACTTCGATTTTGATTTGCTCTGCCGTGCGCTCTCCGATGAGGATGTTGTGCTGACGGCGCATGTATTCTTCAATATCCTGTGTGAGTTCATCACCCGCCACACGAATGTTTTTATCTGTAACAATTCCACCGAGCGCTATTACCGCGATTTCAGAAGTACCACCACCGATGTCGATAACCATGTTACCCATGGGCTCTTCCACGTCGATGCCAATACCGATAGCCGCAGCCATCGGCTCGTGAATGAGGTACACTTCCTTGGCACCTGCGTGCTCCGCGCTGTCCTTAACCGCGCGCTTTTCCACCTCGGTGATACCGGATGGAATGCAAATCACCATGCGCAATGACGGTTGAAACAACCCGCGACCCTTGGCAATCATCTTAATCATGCCCTTGATCATGTCTTCAGCAGCATGGAAGTCTGCGATAACGCCGTCCTTCAGCGGGCGAATGGTCTTGATGTTTTCGTGGGTCTTACCGTGCATCTGCTGCGCAGTGCGTCCTACAGCCACCGTTTTATTGGTTTGGCGATCGCGTGCGATGATACTTGGTTCATCGACCACCACTTTGTCGTTTTGAATAATGATGGTATTGGCCGTGCCAAGGTCAATGGCAATTTCTTGTGTTAAGAAGCTGAATAAGCCCATGCGTGGTTTCGTCTTGTAGTTGTTTTCCGGTGGTTCTCGTGTGCTAAATACAGCGGATATCGCACGTATCCGTCAGCACACACATTCTCGGTTCAAATATATCTTGCCGCATTAGGATTAACAGAAGGTTACGAACGGAAAAAACGCGAGTTATTAACCACGTAACGAAGGGCAAAGGGCGAGGGGCAAGGGGCCGATGGAGAAGAGAGGTCGTCGTCTTTCATCTCTCGACCCTCGCCCTTCGCCCTTCGCACATCAATTACTATTTTCGCATTCTAAAATTTACCCATTATGGCATTTACTCTTGCACCCCTTCCCTACGCATTCGATGCTTTGGAACCCCATATCGACGCCCGCACCATGGAAATTCACCATGACAAGCACCATGCGGCGTACACCAACAACCTGAACGCCGCTATTGCTGGCACCGACCTTGAAAACCTCACCATTGAAGAAATTCTCGTGAAGGGTTTTGACAAAATGCCGGTTCGCAACAACGGCGGTGGTTTTTACAACCACAACCTGTTTTGGGAAATCATGACACCGGGTGGTTCTAATGTCCCTACAGGTGCTCTGGCAACCGCTATCGACGAGGCTTTCGGAAGCTTTGACAAGTTCAAAGAAGAGTTTGCCAAGGCAGGCGCTACACGCTTTGGCTCAGGTTGGGCTTGGCTTTGCGTGCACAAAGGCGGCAAAGTTGAGGTTTGCTCAACGGCCAACCAAGACGTTCCGCTTATGCCGGGTATCGGCTGCGGTGGCTTCCCCATTCTCGGTATGGACGTGTGGGAACACGCATACTACCTGCACTACCAAAACCGCCGTCCCGACTACATCACAGCGTTTTTCAATGTGATCAACTGGGATATTGTTGGACAGAAGTACGAAGCTAATCGATAATCTTCGATGACGGATTAGAGATTACGAATGACGGATAACAGGTTAATCTGTAATTCGTAATCCGTCATCTGTAATCATAGAACGGTGAAACTTTTGTATGGATAAACTGTTTATTGGATTATGACTTTCTCCCGCTACTGCCCCTCTCCTTTCAACTATCAGCGCTTTCGCACGCGCGAGGTAATGGTTGGTTCTGTTGGCTTTGGAGGCGACAACCCCATTCGCCTGCAGAGTATGACCACTACCGACACCATGGACACAGAGGGCACTATTGCCCAGAGTATTCTCATGATAGATGCCGGTTGTGAGCTTGTGCGTATTACGGCGCCTAGCAAGAACGAAGCGGAGAATTTGGCGAATATCAAGGCCGGGCTGCGTGAAAAAGGGTATGCAACACCTATCGTCGCTGACATCCATTTCACGCCCAACGCTGCAGAAATTGCGGCGGGTATTGTGGAAAAAGTGAGGGTGAATCCGGGAAATTATGCCGACAAAAAGAAGTTCGAAGAAATAGAGTATACCGACGAAACCTACACGGCAGAGTTGGAGCGCATTCGCGAACGATTCACACCGCTGGTACTCTTGTGCAAGCAACACAAAACCGCGATGCGCATAGGCACCAATCACGGTTCGTTAAGTGACCGCATTCTTTCCCGCTATGGCGACACACCGCTGGGAATGGTGGAAAGCGCGATGGAGTTTTTGCGCATCTGCAGAAATCATGACTTCCACGACATTGTGATTTCCATGAAAGCCAGCAACACGCAAGTAATGGTGCAAGCCTACCGTTTACTTGTAAACCACATGATGGAAGCCGGTATGAACTACCCGCTGCACCTCGGTGTAACAGAAGCCGGCGATGGTGAAGACGGCCGCATCAAAAGCGCTGTCGGCATTGGCACGTTGCTCGAAGACGGCCTTGGCGACACCATTCGTGTGTCGCTTACAGAAGCACCTGAGGCTGAAATTCCGGTAGCACGCATGCTTGCCGAACGCTACGAAAAGCGCGCAGGCCATGCGACTATACAGGACGTTGCTGTACCCATCAATCCCTTTGAATACACACGCCGACAGAGCTCGACCGTGCTCAACATCGGTGGTAAAAACGTTCCCCGCGTTGTGATGGATTACTCCCACCGCGATGCAATAACAGCCGCGAGTTTATTTGCAGTTGGCTGCAACTATTCGGTGCCGCTCGATAAGTGGAACCTCACCGATATGGCGTGCGACTATATCTATTGCGGTTCAAATGCAGTAGACTTTGAAATACCGGGAACACTCGGACTCATTTTCGATCGCGCAACCTGGGAAAAGCACGCCGCGAAAGACCGTTGCTATCCACTCATCGCCATCGATGAGTTGCACAACTTGCCGCAAGCCGAAGCCGTGTTTGTGCATGCTTCGTTGAATGATCTCACCGAAGCGCGCATCGCGGACATCAAGAAACACAGCCACCTTGTGTTGGTGCTCACGACTTCGCATGCGCACGGCATGGCGGAACAACGCGCCGCGTTCTTCACGCTCATGAATGCGTCATGCGACATCCCAGTGATGGCGTGGCGCAGTTATAGCGCACTCAACGAGGATCAATTCATGTTGTATAGCGCAACCGATTTGGGCGCTTTACTCATTGATGGATTGGGTGACGGTATATTCATCAGCGCACCGGAAATCCCCATGCAACGGGTGAATAGCACAACCTTCGGAATACTTCAGGCCACACGCACCCGCATTTCAAAAACGGAATACATCTCTTGTCCGAGTTGCGGACGCACGTTGTTCGATCTACAAGAAACCACCGCCAAGATTCGCTCGCGCACTTCACATTTGAAGGGTGTGAAAATCGGCATCATGGGCTGTATTGTGAACGGCCCCGGTGAAATGGCCGACGCCGACTATGGCTATGTGGGCACGGGTCCCGGCAAAATCACGCTTTACAAAGAGAAAGACGTAGTCAAGAAAAACGTTCCTGAAGAACAAGCCGTGGAGGAACTCATTTCCCTCATCAAAGAGCATGGCGATTGGGTGGAAGTGCCGTGAGAGGATTGGAGGGACTAGGATTGTAGGAGTATAGAGCGCATTCCATAACTCGGATGACTTGTTTTGATGCGAACAACAACTTGTGCCAACGATAG
>CAMAYP010000063.1 GCA_945862415.1 Chryseobacterium gleum
GGCGGTTGGTGAGCGCAATACTGCGCTCAACAACCGCCGAGGCCTGGCTGCTTGCATAACACGCGGTTGCCGAGCGAAGCCGAGGGTCGACTGCGCTCACCAACCGATGAATTAAAGCACCCCTGAACTTATTACCCCCCTTTTTCCTAAATTTACCTTATGAACCTCATTGAGTCGAACACCGAACGACTGCGCTTACTCTGCCAAAAGCACAAGGTGGGAAAATTATTTGCTTTCGGTTCAGTGCTGAGTAACCGCTTTACTGTGGATAGCGACATTGATTTGATAGTCGATTTTAACGAGGTTGATTTAAGCGATTACGCTGACAACTATTTCACACTAAAAGACGAGCTGGAAAAACTATTTAACCGAAAAGTCGACTTGTTGGAAGCACAAGCCATTCGTAACCCGTTTTTCAAAGAGTCAATCGATCAACAAAAACGCCTCGTATATGGATAATTACATCAAAACCTGCTTGGGAGATGTGTTGCAATCCATTCACGAAATAGAATCGTATTTCGAAGGTCAGCCAAAAGTTTTTGCAGAATACCGCAAAGATGGACGAACGCGTCGTGCAGTTGAACGAAACATCGAAATTATCGGTGAGGCCGTGAATAGGATTGTGAAATTCAACCCCGATTTCGAACTCCAAAATGCGCGCAATATCATCGGCACTCGCAACCGAATCATTCATAGCTACGACGCCATTTCTGATGAGCTCATTTGGTCGATTGTCATCAACCACCTACCCCTTCTGAAGATTGAGGTAGTCGAGTTGTTGAAAGAGTATTGAAGGCGCTCATCAACCGTGGTTCGGCTGCGCTCGCCAACCGTGGTTCGTCGGAATCACGAACTGCCGACGCCTGGCTGGTGTGCTAGAGGATTGGTTCGCGAGCGAAGCCTAGGTGTACTTTCTCACATTCCCTCAAACCCAAGAATAATTTTTCCTTTCAGGGCCGATTTTCATGCTGGATGCCATATCTTAGAAGAGTGAAAAAAGTATTGCATACAGGACTAGATTTTACGGTTGACAAGCTCACAAACAGCATCGAAAACGTCGTGACAGGCGATAGTTTTCCAACCGATATTTCACTATTGAGCTTTTCCGAATTAAAAAACATTTCAAAAAAAGGTGGGTGGCAGTTCAACTGGAAATCAGAATTTCAAGAACCCGCGCGCGATGTGTTCAAATTATCAATTGTCAATAATCAAAACGTAATTCAAGGTTTGATTAGTCTGGAGATAAAAGCTGATCATGTGTATATGCACCTTGTTGAAAGCGCCCCTTTCAATAAAGGTAAACGAAAAATGTATGCGGGCGTTCCCGGTAATTTAGTGGCCTTTGCATGTAAGTTATCCTTTCAGCGCGGATTCGATGGAAATGTTTCTTTCCTGTCGAAATCACAATTGGTCGATCATTACATTGAATCTTTGGGTGCGAAACATTTTGGTGGACGCTTAATGATCATCGACACGGTTGCTGCACTTAAACTCATCAACAAATATTTTCCGCTATGAAAACGAAAACAAAAGAACTAGATGTCGATTTTATGGGTGGTCAAGGCCCCCTTACGAAAGCTGAGGAGGAATTAATTTCCAATTACATTAAAGATCAAAAAATCTTGAAAAAGAAAACGGCCACCTCTTCGCGTAAGAAGGCAGCCAAAAGAAAGGTGGTGGCCTAGCCGCCGCTCCATTTCACCATTTCACCCCTTCACCATTTCACCCTTAAACTATGTGAATCCCCCGCGTTCACCGTCTTACTCCTTATTTTTGGCGTATGTCCAAAACGCGCTTTTTTTCGTTGTTGAGTATCGCCGTGCTCATGATGGCCTTCGCCCCTGCAACTCCTTCTTACAAAGTAGCCGTGCTCAAATACAAAGGCGGCGGTGACTATTACTCCAACCCTACCAGCGTGCCCAATCTGGTCGATTTTGCAAACCGCAATCTGTCCACCAACATCGATAAGGATGTGCCGTACATCGAAGTGGGTAATCCGGAAATCATCAACTTTCCGTTTGTACACATGACGGGGCACGGTAATGTGGTGTTCAGCGCATCGGATGCAAGCAACCTGCGCAATTACTTGATGGGGGGTGGGTTTCTCCACATCTCCGACAACTTCGGTATGGACAAGTTTGTGCGCAAGGAAATGAAGAAGGTGTTTCCGGAACTTGAGTTTATTGAGCTTCCGTTTAGCCATCCGATTTATCACCAGACCTACGACTTCCCGAACGGCTTGCCGAAAATTCATGAGCATGAGAAGAAGGCCGCACAGGGATTTGGTTTGCTTTGGGAAGGTCGGCTCGTTTGCTTTTACGATTACGAGTGCGACTTGGGCGATGGCTGGGAAGACTTTGAAGTACACAAAGATTCCGACGAGGCGCGCACCAAGGCGTTGAAGATGGGCGCCAATATTCTGCAGTACGTGATGATGGGCGGTGAGGAGTAATTTTTTTAACCGCATTTTTTTCTAACCGCAAAGGCGCAAAGAATGCAAAGTGTAATTTCTCTCTGCATTCTCTGCGCCTCTGCGGTTAATAATCATATATAGCAAAGCGCACTCCCTTGAAAAAATTCGCTGGTTTATCCTTCAGTGAACTCAAGTCGTTTCTCGACGAGAAGTACGACCAGTTCAATGTGTCGGCGTTTATCGATGATGATCCCGTTTCCATTCCGCATCGATACACTGAAAAATCCGATATTGAGATTGCGGCGTTCTTAACGGCTACAATTAGCTGGGGCAATCGCAAGTCGATTATCAAAAGTGCTTCACGCATGATGGAGTTATTGGGCGATGCACCACACGATTTTGTGATGAATCACACAGCGCGTGATTTGAAATCGCTGAAAGGTTTTGTACATCGTACGTTCAATGCTGATGATCTGGCTGATTTTATTCAGGCATTAAATAGTCTTTATACAGAGCAATCATCGATGGAGTATTTCTTCGCTCAATCTATCGCGACGAACGGCAACACAGCACTGGCCATCTCAGCATTCAAGCAACGATTTTTCAGTGCGCCTCATGCCGCTCGTTCTGAAAAACATGTGTCGGATCCGATGTCGGGTTCTTCCGCCAAGCGCATCAATATGTTTTTGCGGTGGATGGTGCGCTCGGATAAAAACGCAGTCGATTTCGGTATCTGGAAAAACATTGCGCCTGCACATTTGTCGATTCCACTCGATGTGCATTCGGGCAACGTGGCTCGTCAACTCGGCATGCTCACCCGCAAACAAAATGACGCACGCGCGGTGGAAGAACTGGACACCGTTCTGCGCAAACTCGACCCGGTTGATCCCGTGAAGTATGATTACGCGTTGTTTGGGTTGGGGGCGATTGAGAAGTGGTAGGGGCTAGTCCGAATTGTGTGGTTCACCAAACAACTTTGACCTGCTTGTACAATTTGAAATGTGAATCCTTGGAGAGAATGGTCAGTTTTTCGCTTTTTGCTTGGCTGATTAAAATGCGGTCGAAAGGATCTCGGTGATGATATTCCAATTTGGATAGTGTAATGATGTGATCGAAATCAAGTGGTAATATTTCGATTTCATTTCGAATGAGTTCCTGCTTTAATTCCTCCAGCGATAGGTCTAATTCGAGTTTGTCTAAACTGAGTTTAATACCCATTTCCCAGATGGAAGCTATACTGATGAATGTTTTGTTCTTCGGATTTACGATAATATCCTTCGTTTTCTTAGAAAGACGTTTACTGCCTTCCAAGAACCATAGGAAAGTGAAAGTATGCGTGTCAAGCAGATAGGCCATTACATGTATTCTTTGAAGTCTTCGAGTGGATTATCAAAGTCGTCCGTTAAGTGAATTTTACCCTTTAAGCTTCCGAATGTTCTTTTTTTGATGGCAGATTTTTTCGACTTGTCTTTATCTTGGTTTTCCAGCATTTCCTTCAGCATTTTCTTCGCCTCCTTCTTCAATTTGGATGGAAGCGCTTCGATTTGCGTGTAAAGGGTCAAAGAAGTCATGGGTGCTCGATTGTTTTGCTAAAATAAAGGATTTCACGGCAATTACTGCGCAGTACTGGTTCGAAGTTGGTTAAGCAAGGGCTATTTATTCGAAGAATTAACTTTGAATTGGAGGATAACGTATGAGTCGTAAGTTCTACGAAATACATTATATTTGACACAATCAGTCAACACGTTTCATGTCAACAGAAACCATTGGACATATGCTCCGCCGATTACGTGCAGAAAGCAAGTTGCCTTTGCGCAAAGTTGCCTCATTGGTCGACGTGGATGTTGCTATTCTCAGCAAAATGGAACGCGGCGAGCGACGACTTACGAAAGTGATGGTGCAGAAACTGGCGAAGCTGTATAAGCACGATGTGGATGAATTGCTGGTTCTGTATCTGCGTGATAAAGTGTTGAGTGAAGTCGGTGATGATCATTTAGCGCTTAAGGTATTGCATGTGGCAGAGAATGCCGTTATCTATAATGCGATCAGCAGCCAAAGCAAATCGAACATGGTTAGTGTAATTAAGGCCGCGCTAAAGAGTGATGGACGGGTAGAAGGTGCGTGGTTGTTTGGCTCGGTTGCACGCGGAGAGGCAAGAAAGGATAGTGACGTTGATATCATGGTCGAGCTAAACAAGAAGAAGAAATACTCCTTTTTCGACCTGGCGGATATCGCGTATCGAATTGAACAGAAGATTAACCGAAAGGTCGATTTGGTAGAGAAGGGTTATCTGAAAAATTTTGCCCAAGACGCGGCACAAAATGATTGGATCAAAATCTATGGGTAAGCCAACACCGAAGGAACATGTCGAGCATATTCTGGAGGCAATCCGTCTGATAAAGGAATTTGTTTCGGGCATGAATGAAAAAGCCTTCAGCCGGGATGTGAAGGTTCAAAGCGCGGTGCAATATCAGTTCCTCATTATTGGTGAAGTCATTCGTCACATTGACGATGATCTGCTTAGCAAGTATGATTACCCGTGGCACATTCCGCGCTCTTTCCGAAACTTCATCATACACGTTTATCACGGTATCAAAACCGAACGTATCTATTACGCCACACTTGACCTCAATGAGCTCGAGCTGCAGATGCGTAAAATGTTGGAAGAAGAGTTTTAGTTCGTCACGCTCCTAGAACGCAGACTCTTACAACCCATACCGATTCTCTTCAATCACTTTTGCGGCCACTTTTCTACGTGCATCTTTCACATTGAATGGTTCTGTTTTCGTGAAACGACGCAAGCCCATTAGCATCATGCGCAACTCGTCGCCAGTTCCGAATGCCAGCAGCGCTTCCTTGCCGGCGGCTGAAATAGTTTCGGCTGAATCGTAGCAATACACCTTGAGCATTTCTTCATGCAGCTCGGTATTCACTCCTTTGCGGTTCAGCTTCTCAATGCGCAGCAACATCGACTCGGCGGTGTAGGTGGCAATGATCATATCTGCCACATGCATAAGCACTTCTTGTTCTTTCTCGAGTTGCATCATGAGCTTTTGCACTGCTGCACCGGCTACAAGCAATACCGCTTTCTTGAACTGCGACACGTATTTATGGCATTGCTCAAACGTGTTGGAAGGTGCTTCGCCGAAATCGGGAATGGCCATGAGTTCGTTGGCTACATTCATTGCGGGTGTCATGAGGTCGAGTTCACCTTTCATGGCTTTCTTCAAAATCATGTCGACGATGAGCAGTCGATTGATTTCGTTGGTTCCTTCGAAAATACGGTTAATGCGTGCATCGCGGTAGGCACGCTCTACGCGGGTTTCAGCACTGTAGCCCATGCCACCGTGAATTTGTACGGCCTCATCCACTACGTAGTCGAGTACTTCCGAACCGAGCACTTTCAAGATGGCGCACTCGGGCGCGAACGATGCGATGCCTTTGAGCACTGCTTTGCCTTTTTCCATGCCCGACTGCTGCAAGGATGCAATCTCGTCGTCGATATTTTGTGTGGCGCGATACAACGCACTTTCAGTTGCATAGATGCGAATGGCCATATCACCGAGCTTATGACGAATGGCTCCGTATTTCATGATGGGTCGTCCAAATTGCTGACGTTCGTTGGCGTAGCGCGCAGCATATTCTATCGACTCTTTCGCTCCACCCAATACACCACCGCCCAATTTGATGCGGCCGATGTTGAGAATGTTCACTGCGATTTTGAATCCGTTGCCGCGTTCGCTCAATAAATTCTCAACGGGCACTTTTACATTGTTGAAGAAGATCTGGCGTGTGGAAGATCCTTTAATCCCCATTTTCTTCTCCTCTGCATTGAATGTGATTCCTTCCATGTCGCGTGTGAGTATGAAGGCCGACAAGTTTTCGTCGTTGTCGATTTTCGCAAACACCGTGAGCACGTGCGCAAAGCCGCCGTTGGTAATCCACATCTTCTGTCCGTTGATGATGTAGTGCTTTCCGTCGTCACTCAACACGGCTTTTGTTTTGCCGCTATTGGCATCCGATCCGCTGGCCGGTTCGGTGAGGCAATAGCAACCCTTCCATTCACCGGTGGCGAGTTTCGGTATGAAACGCTGCTTCTGTTCTTCGTTTCCGTAATAGAGAATTGGCAATGTGCCGATACCGGTGTGCGCGCCATACGCCACACTGAACGAGTGACCCGCGCCGAGCATCTCGGTGGTAAGCATCGATGTCTTGAAGTCCATGCCCATGCCTCCGAGTTCTTCAGGAATAGAAATGCTCAACAATCCCAGTTCGCCGGCTTTGTCGAGAATGCTTTCCATCAGTCCTTCTTCCTGGTGGTCGATGGCGTCGAGGTGCGGCACGATTTCCCTGTTGATGAAATCGGTGCAGGTTTGCTTCATCATGAGTTGTTCTTCGCCGAATTCCTCCGGTATGAACACTTGATTGCAATCAATGTCTTTGATGAGAAACTCACCGCCGGTGAGTGTATTGGAAGTAGGGTTTGACATAGTATCTTTTTTCTAATCAGTTCAACAATTCGAATATGCCGGCAGCGCCTTGTCCGGTTCCAACACACATGGTGACCATGCCGTATTTGTTTTTTCTGCGGCGCATTTCATTCAACAATTGAACGGTGAGTTTCGCTCCGGTACAGCCGAGTGGATGGCCTAGTGCAATTGCTCCGCCGTTCACGTTCACGATGGAAGCATCGAGACCGAGGGTTTCAATCACAGCGATTGACTGTGAAGCAAACGCTTCGTTTAGCTCAATCAAATCGATATCGCTTTGCTGCAATCCTGCGCGTTGCAGTGCACCGGGAATGGCATATACAGGACCAACGCCCATGATGCGTGGCTCGAGTGCGGCCACGTGATAACTCATGAGGCGTGCCTTGGGTTCGATGTTCAAACGCTTCAGCATCGACTCGCTCACGATCATCACGAAGGCAGCGCCATCGGATGTTTGTGATGAGTTGCCTGCGGTCACGGAACCCATCGCATCGAAGACAGGCTTCAACTTAGCGAGCGCCTCCACCGAAGTGTCTTTGCGCGCGCCTTCATCGGTGTCGATGATGTATTTGCGCTCGGTGCGCTTTTCGTTTGAATCGAGAAAAATATCGCTGACTTCTACGGGAACAATTTCCTCTTTCCACTTACCGCTTTCAATCGCGGCAACCGCCTTTTGATGTGAATTGTACGCGAAAGCATCCTGTGCTTCGCGCGATATTTTATAATCCGTTGCCACTGCTTCTGCCGTGAGTCCCATGCCCCAATACCAATCGGGGTGTTCCTTGGCAACTTTGGCGTTGGGCACAATGCGCCAACCGCCAAACGGAATGGGCGACATCGTTTCCACACCACCGGCTATGATGCAATCGGCCATACCTGCATGGATTTTTGCAGCTGCGATGGCAATCGTTTCCAATCCACTCGAGCAATACCGATTCACCGTCATGCCGGGAACCTTCTCGGTGTTGAGGCCCATCAGCGAAATCATACGGCCAATGTTCAGTCCCTGTTCGGCCTCGGGTGTCGCATTGCCCACAATCACATCGTCGATGAGTGCGCGGTCGAGTTGCGGCACATCTTCCATGATGCGCTTCACAACGGCAGCACCCAAATCGTCGGGACGATAGCTTTTGAATAAGCCGCGTGGTGCTTTGCCAACGGCGGTTCTGTATCCTGAAATGATATAAGCGTTCATGGTGGTGTCAGTTGCGTAAGATTTTTCCTTTGGTGACGAGCGATTGCATGCGCTCCAATGTTTTGCGCTGCATGCACAATTCGAGAAATGCTTTGCGCTCGAGGTCCAGTAAATATTGCTCACTCACTTGGGTTGGGCTGCTTAAATCGCCGCCCGCTAACACGTATCCGAGTTTTTCGGAGATGTGCTTATCGTGCTCGCTGATGTAATGACCGCTGTACATGCTATTGGCACCAGCATAAACGATTCCCAGTGCTTGTGATCCAAGCACGGTGATGTCTTTGCGCGGAACGGGTTGGGTGTAGCCTGCTTCGGCAAGCTGCAAGCAGGCTTCTTTAGCGCGGTTCAGTTGCAGACGGCGACTTACCACTACTTCATCGATTCCGGGTCTCAAATAACCAAGGTCGAACGCCTCATAGGCTGAAGTCGAAACTTTCGCTTGCCCTATTGTAAGGAAGCGGTCTCGAAACGTATTGAGTCGGATGTCGCCTTCGCGAAAGGCATCGCTGGTGCGCAATGCAAACTCTTTTGTGCCTCCACCGCCGGGAATAACTCCTACGCCAAATTCAACCAGCCCCATATACAACTCGGCATGTGCAACTACTTTGTCGACATGCAGGTTCAACTCGCAACCACCACCCAATGAGAGGTTGTGAGGAGCGCCAACCACCGGAATACTTGAATAGCGCATGCGCATCATTGTTTTCTGGAAGTAGCGCACAGCGAGGTCGAGTTCTTCGTATTCCTGTTCTGCCGCAAACATGAAGATCATGCCTACGTTGGCACCTGCCGAGAAATTTTCACCTTCGTTGTAGATCACCAAACCACGGTATTCGCGTTCTGCGAGATCCATGGCTTTATTCAGTCCTTGGAGCACTTCGCCGCCAATGGTGTTCATCTTGGTGTTCCATCCACAACACAAAATACCATCGCCCAAATGACGAACGGTGCATGCACCATTGGTCCAAACGATGGATGATTCAGGTAATTTCGATGGCGCGCTGATATGCGCAGCGCCGGGAAGGGGTTCGTATTTTTGGGTAGAAGGGTTGTAGCACTCTTCCACACCTTCGTTCATTCTATAAAAGGAGGTAAGTCCTTGCGCCAACATTTCATCAATCCAAGGCGCAACGGTATGACCCAGCTTGCGAGCGTCTTCTGCTCCACGGGCCACACCAATCGTATCCCAAACTTCAAACGGTCCGAGCTGCCAGCCAAAACCTGCGCGCATGGCGGCATCCACACTGTGCAGCACAGAACTGATTTCCGGAATGCGATTGCTCACGTAGGCAAACAATCCGGCAAATGCTTTCTTATAAAACTCGCCTGCTTTGTCGCTGCCGTTGTAGAGCATGGGCATGCGATGCGCTAAGCTATCAATGGCTTTAGTTGCCTCCAGTGTCACGAACTTGCTCTTTTTCTGCTCACCGTATTCGAGCGTTTGCAGATTCAAAGAGAGAATGACCGATTCACCTTTCTCGTTTTTAATCTTCTTGTAAAAACCCTGTTTGGTTTTATCGCCCAGCCATTTTTGATCAACCATGTGTTGGATGAACGATGGTATTGCGAAGACGCTGCGAGCTTCGTCGTTTGCGCAGTTGTCGTGCACACCGCGCGCTACATGCACCAGCGTGTCGAGCCCAACCACGTCGCAGGTGCGGAACGTGGCGCTTTTGGGGCGGCCCAAAACGGGGCCCGTAAGCTTATCTACATCTTCTACCGAAAGCCCTAGTTCGTTTATCAAATGAAAGAGCGCTTGAATACTGTATACTCCAATACGGTTGGCAATGAAAGCAGGGGTGTCGTTGCAGTTTACCACCACTTTTCCCAAGTACTTTTCTCCGTATTGCGTGAAGAAATCCACCACTTCGGGTAGCGTATGTTGCGATGGAATAATTTCCAGCAGTTGCAAATAGCGCGGCGGATTGAAGAAGTGTGTTCCGCAGAAATGCTTTTTGAAATCGTCGCTTCTTCCTTCTGTGAGCGCTGCTATGGGAATGCCAGAGGTGTTGGTGGTAATTAGGCTGCCCGGTTTACGATGGGCTTCCACCTTTTCAAATACTTGCTGCTTGATGTCGATGCGCTCAGTAACTGCTTCGATTATCCAGTCGCATTCTTTCAGCAGCGATAAATCATCTTCGAGATTGCCAATTTGAATGCGCTCAGCAAATGCCTTGCGGTAGATGGGCGAGGGGTTGCTGGTAATTGCGGTTTGCAGTGCTTCTTGTGCAATTCGATTCCTAACTGCTTTATCGTTCAGCGTCAGTCCTTGCAGCGTTTCTTTCGGAGTGAGTGCATTCGGAACAATGTCGAGCAAAACTGCCTGGACACCTATGTTGGCGAAATGACACGCAATGCGAGATCCCATGACACCGCTCCCAATTACTGCCGCTTTTTTGATGGTTCTATTCATTCGAAGAAATACGTGGTAATGTCAATTAAAATCTCTAACTATGAGAAAAGACAATTAGCAAGCAAGAAACACCATTTGTGCTGAAGCATAAAATAAATGAAAGTTATTTTTATCACATCTGTTTCTGACCTGGGTCAGTAGATGAGCCTTGCCTCTGATAGGTCGAATGTGTTGATAGACCCATTTGATTTTTGAAGTTCGATGAGGCCATCGGCATGCACTTGAAGAACGCGGGCTTCAATTCTGCCTTCTCCTGTTTCGTAAGTGCGGTACCCTGTCTTTCCGAAAAGGCACTCATGGTAATCGAATGAAATGGACTCCTCCTCCTGACGGGAAAAGCGATTGTATTGGCGAGATAAATTCGTTTGTAACTGTATGAGGACTGAGGCCACATCGACATGTCTGTCTGTGTTAATTGCCAGGGAGCTTGCGTGTTCGACGTCAAATGACCGCTGATTAACATTGATGCCGATTCCCAGAATCGCAGCATGCCAGTTTGCCCCAAGCCATTGATTTTCGATGAGTATTCCAGCCACTTTCTTACCACCGACAAGTACGTCGTTGGGCCATTTTATCTCCACCGGAAGAGAAGTGAAGTGAGCAATCGTATGGTGCACGGCCAGAGCAACGGCTTTACTAATTACAAAAGGCTGGCTGTGACAATTGGCAGGCGGATACACAATGAAACTCGTAAGTAGGTTTTCTCCAGGCGGGCTTTGCCAACTGTTAGAGCGGCTGCCTTTTCCGGACGTTTGGAAGCGAGCACAAATACACGTGCCCTCCTGCGGTTTGCCTTCTTTGAGCAAACGCATGGCTTCAGAGTTGGTCGAGTCAATTTCGTCGTGCCAAATGGCTTGGAGCAGCTCAAAATTCATTGGATGCTAAATTCGGTAATCGGAGCGTTGGTAAAAAAATGAAATAAAATGACCTCTGTCGCTTGGTGGAACGAAGCCTCATTTACTTTTGCCATCCAAGTGGCAGTAAAGAAAACAACAAAACTAAAAGTAGCAACGGCTGGTGCAGAGCAATTAGTCGATGCTATTGTATATGGTATGGAAGAAGTGAAGGCGAACGAAATCGTCGTCATGGACCTCCGCAAAGTATCGAATGCACTTTCTGACTTCTTTGTTGTTTGTCATGGTAGCAGCAACACCCAAGTGAAGGCTATTGCCGATTCAGTCGAAAAAGAAACGTTTCGCATGTTGAACGACGAGCCTGCGCACACCGAGGGTGTAGGAAATGCTACTTGGATTCTCATGGACTACGTCAACGTTGTCGTTCACATTTTCAGTAGAGATGCGCGCGACTTTTATGCGTTGGAAGATTTATGGGCCGACGCTTCGGTGAAGCGAATAGGAATTTAATCGTAATAGAATGTCTGAAGACAAAAAAGAGCAGCGTAAACCACAGCCCCTTCCTGGTGGCGGTGATAAGCGCGGTGGAAATTTCTATTGGATTTACGCCATATTGGCGATGATCTTAATAGGTATGATGATTTTTAACAGCGGTAGTGACGGTCGGCAGATCGATTATCGTCAGTTTAAGCAGTACGCGGAAAGCGGCTTCATTGAAAAGGTTGAATACAACCAAGTCGTAGGTAAAATTTACCTCGACTCCTTGGGTAAATCCATGTTGGGAAATGAAATCGGGAATCAACCTGCGATGAAGGGTTTTTCTCGCTCCAGTGAATTTTGGTTCAATATCCCCCCAAGCGAAAATGCCATTGATGAAATTGAACGATTGGGCAATGAGCGTGGAATCACTATACAATACAAGCCTATCAACGAGTTCGGACAAAACCTGTTGTTTTGGATTATTGGCTTCGGAATCATCATTGCTGTGTGGGTCGTTATCATGCGTCGCATGGGTGGCGGCGGCGGTGGCGGTGGACAAATCTTCAGCATAGGTAAGTCGAAAGCTACCTTGTTCGAGAAAGGCAAGGGAACATCCGTAACGTTCAATGATGTAGCAGGATTGGAAGGTGCCAAGCAAGAGGTGCAAGAAATCGTGGACTTCCTGAAGAACCCAAAGAAATATACAGAGCTGGGAGCGAAGATTCCGAAAGGTGCATTGCTGGTAGGCCCTCCGGGAACCGGAAAAACCTTGCTTGCAAAAGCAGTGGCCGGAGAAGCACAGGTTCCATTCTTCTCGTTGAGCGGTTCCGATTTCGTAGAAATGTTTGTAGGTGTGGGTGCAAGCCGAGTTCGTGATCTTTTCCGACAGGCGAAAGAAAAAGCGCCCTCCATCATTTTCATCGATGAAATTGACGCGATTGGTCGTGCACGCAGTAAGAGCATCAACTTCGGTAGCAACGACGAGCGTGAGAACACGCTGAACCAGCTGTTGACCGAAATGGATGGTTTCGCAACCAACAGCGGCATCATCATTTTAGCAGCTACCAACCGTGCAGATATTCTCGATAAGGCTTTGCTGCGCGCCGGACGTTTTGATCGTCAGATCTACGTTGACATGCCAGACCTCAATGAGCGTGTTCAGATTTTCCATGTGCATCTGAAAAATGTCAAGTTCGACAGTTCGATTGACGTTGAGTTTTTGGCCCGTCAAACCCCCGGATTCAGCGGTGCCGACATCGCTAATATTTGCAACGAGTCCGCATTGATAGCTGCTCGCAAAGGCAAGCATGTAGTGGATAAGCAAGATTTCCTGGATGCGGTTGACCGCATTATCGGAGGTCTCGAAAAGAAAAATAAGATTATTACTGCCGAGGAAAAATCGACCATCGCTTATCACGAAGGCGGTCATGCTATCATATCGTGGTTGTTGGAGCACGCTTCCCCCTTGGTAAAGGTTACCATCGTGCCACGCGGACGCTCGCTGGGAGCGGCTTGGTATTTACCCGAAGAAAGACAAATCACTACTACAGAACAGATGTTCGACGAGATGTGCGCTGCTTTGGGAGGACGCGCTGCCGAGGAAGTTGCTTTCGGAAAAATCTCGACCGGAGCGCTGAGCGATTTGGAGAAGGTTACCAAGCAGGCATATGCCATGGTTACGGTCTATGGTCTGAATAAGAAAATCGGCCATCGCAGCTATTACGATAGCAGCGGTGAGTCACAATTTACCAAACCATACAGCGAAGAGACCGCACGAGTGATTGATGAGGAGGTTTCGAAGCTTATCGAGAAGGCTTACCAAAAGGCTATAGACTTGCTTACTGAACATCGCACTCAGCTCGATCAATTGTCTGCTAAACTGCTCGAGAAGGAGGTAATCTTCAAGGATGACCTTCAAGATATTCTTGGTCCGCGCCAATGGAAGGAACGCAACCCGGCCAATGAATTGAAACCCGTAAACGAAAAAAAGCCCGGTATAGAACCATCACCGGAAAATGCATAACGAAAGGCCGCGAAAGCGGCCTTTTTTGCGTTTGTAGTTTTCTCGGATTCTAAACAACTGATTGATTAAGTTTGCCAACGCTATGGCTTCACTCAGCAACCTCGCACAACGATCTATTGTGGGACTGATTTTCTCAGTCGCTGTGGTGGGGTGTGCCTATTGGGGAGCGCTCGCCAACGGCATGTTGTTCCTTTTTTTTGCCGCTGTAGGTCTCTATGAGGTTTATGACCTTCTGCAACATCAGCAAAGCAACGCGCCGCGTTGGTTCAAGGGAATGTCGGTTGGTGTTGTGCTTTACATGTTGGTGTTTTTGGTTCAGACTGATACGGTTCACCCGGTGTGGTTTTGGATTTTGCCCTTGCTGGTAGCTGTCATTTTTGTTGCCGAACTGATCAAACTAGATCATTTCACGTTAACGAATCTAGCCATCACCATATTCGGTTGGATATACGTGGTGCTGCCATTGTCGCTTGTAAACTTGCTGCCCACGCTGCAAGGCACTTATGACCCCATTCCGTTGATTGGATTTTTTCTTGTGCTATG
>CAMAYP010000064.1 GCA_945862415.1 Chryseobacterium gleum
CCTCCATAGCCCTTCGGCAAACCTGCACCTGCAAATTGGCGGTTGCTGAGGTTGTATTCGAAGGTTATGTTGCCTTGAAGGTCATAGTACATAGGCTTGCCATTCGAAGGGTCGATACCAGCAAAAGGCACGAGGAAGTATGAACCAACGGGTTTGCCTATTTGCACGCGAGAGTCGTTCGTACCACCGCTGAGCGCATCGGGGGTGAAGTCACCAATGCTGATCACTTCGTTCATGTTGCGTGAAATGTTGAAGTCGGTAATCCACTGTAACTTCGACTCAGGGCTGAGGTTGTTCGACTTGATGCTGAACTCAAGACCTTGGTTGAGGATTTCACCGGCATTGGCCCACACGCTAGAGAAGCCTGTGCTGGTTTGCACGTTGTATTGCAGCAATACATCGCTGGTGCGCTTGCTATACGCCGAAATGGTTCCGTGAATGCGGTCGTTCCACAAACCATACTCGAGCGATGCATCCAAAATCACGGAGGTTTCCCATTTCAAGTCGGGGTTGCCAAGTTGTGTTTGGAAGCGAATCGGGTTGCCGAAGTAACCGCCCGAACCTTGGTCCCAGGTTTCGTATTGCGCTGTGCGTGGAATGTCGGCATTTCCCGTAACTCCCCAGCTTCCGCGGAGTTTGAGGAAGTTAATGACCTTATTGTCTTTCAGGAAGCTTTCCTCGCTGGCGATCCATCCCACCGAGGCAGAAGGGAAGTTACCCCAACGGCTGTTAGCTCCGAACTTCGAAGAAGCATCAGCACGCGACACCAGTTGGAAGTAGTATTTGTCGGCGATTGAATAGTTGAAGCGTCCGAAGAAACTCACAAACGTGGTTACTTCTTGGTACGCGTTGCCATACTGCGGTGTTATTGTATCGGCATCGAGCTCTGCAGCTGTTGGCAGCGCTGCAAGACCCGGATAGCGCACTTGAGAATAACCGCGGGTTACTGATTTCTGTACCTCGCTGCCCGCCATGAAGGTAACACGATGGTTTTCCTTGTAAGTGCGATTGTAGTTTACCGTACCGTTCGAATTCCAGTTGGTAACCCAGGTAGGGAACTTCTCGGCGTAGTCTTGCGTTTGTCCTACGTTCACTCCCAAAGGCAAGTATTTCATTTCAACCTGATCGAGGTAGTCTAAGGAGCCTGTTGCGCGAAGCGACCAATACTTATTGACGAGGTAAGTGAGCGAGTGGTTGGTAAGAACGCGTTTTTCAAGATTCACCCACTGACGTTGTTCACGGTATGCAATAGGGTTGGAGTAGCCACCATTCCACATGAAGTACTTTCCGGTTGAATCATAGACAGGGTAGTAGGGTAGGGCAGTCGACATGGCTTCACCAACACCGCCGCTCCACGCAGCATCTACGCGGTTGTTGACGCTCTGTGTGAACGAGCCTCCTGCGTTGTACAAGAGCTTATTGCCAATATTGAAATCGGCGTTGAGTCGGGCACTGTTGCGCACAAAACGGTTGCCGATGATGTAGGAACCGTTGTCGTCGTTGCTCAAGCTGGCGTAAAACTTCGCCTTGTTCATCACATAGTTAATACCAATGTTGTAGGATTGCTTGATGCCGACGCCGGTCAATTCATCAAACCAGTTGGTATTCGTTTTTTGCGCTTCCTTGTATTTCTGCTCGCGAACCTCAGGTGAATCGAGTGCTCCAGACAACGAAGGCAACCAAGTATATCCGGTTCCACCGTCGTTTTCCCACGCTTCCTGGCGCATCTGCAAATACTCTTCGGTATTCATCATGTTGGGCTTGGCAGCAGCTTCAGAGGTCCCTAGGCGCACGTTGAGGTCGAGACTCAATCCTTGTTTTTTACCGCGCTTGGTGGTGATGAGCACTACACCGTTGGCGCCGCGAGAACCATAGATACCGGTTGCTGCTGCATCTTTCAACACTTCAATACTTTCAATGTCGTTCGGATTCAAGAACGTAAGCGGGTTAGAGTTCATCGCTCCCGAGTTACCGCGCAAGAACGGGTTTTGGGTAATTGGAATACCGTCAACAACATAGAGCGGATCACCTCCGGCTGAAATGGAGCTGATGCCTCGGATGCGCACCAACGAACCGGAGCCGGCAAGTCCTGAGCCTTGTGATACCTGAATACCCGCGCCACGACCTTGAAGGGCCGCTTCGAAACTTGGAACGGGAACTTGGGTAATTTCTTTTCCGTCGATACGCGTAATGGAGCCCGTTACGTCGCGCTTGCGCTGCACACCATAACCAACGACCACCACTTCTTCGGTCATCTTTTCATCTTCTTGCAGCGTTACATTCAGAGCTAGCTTTTGACCTTCTGTTAGGTTAATTTCTTTCGTTTGATTGAGGTAACCGATGAGGACGAATTCGAGCGTATGCTTTCCGGCGGCCAGATTCAAAGTGAAGTTGCCATCGATATCAGTGGCTACGCCATTGCCGCTTTGTTTGTCTTTCACCACTACGCCCGGCAAGGTTTGGTTGGCCGAATCGTACACCTTACCGCTCACTGTTTGTGCGATGCTTGCTGCCGACAGCAAGAATGCACCAAGAAGGGCAAGTGAAGAGTAGAGTTTCTTCATCACAATGTTTTGTTTAGGACTTGGTTAATGTTGAGGGTTCAAACATAAAACAAAACGGGTAAGTGTATATTCCACACTTACCCGTTTTTTTATTCGCTGATTATCAGCGGATGGGTTGCATTCATTTCTTCGCCTTGCACGCGCACCAAATAGGTGCCTGCTGCGATGTGGCTGCACGTCCACTCAAAGGTTTGTATGCCTGCAGCAAGGTTGCTGCTGTCGATGTGTTCAACCACGCGGCCCGAAAAATCGAGGAGGTCAATCGTGATTTTTTGAGACGTGCTGTTCCTAAAGCCAATGCTCACGCGATCGTTGGTGGGGTTGGGATACACCACGAAGTTGAAACCAAACAGCTCCATTGCTTCCGCCACGTTGAGCGTGGTGTCGGGAGCGAATATGGGTTGATCGAAATAGACATGGTATTCACCCGGCTGGAAATTCATGGCAGCATTCGCGTCCGTTACCTCGATGGTGTTTCCTCCAAAGAAGTCATACCATGCACCGGTGTGTTGGAAGCCCGGTACCATGTCGATTGGGATTACATTGAAATTACCTACAATGGTGGCTTTCAAATCTGCAGTGTTCAGGTGCAAGCGCTTGCCCATACCGGCCAAATCGATATCGAAATCGGTGGTCGAAAAGATGGGGTTCGATTTCTTGATTTCGTTCAGAGCACTCACCACCTTATACACTTTGTAGCGTTCTTCCACATCGCGGTAATCCCAGCGAACGGGTTTGGCGGAAGTGCGGCAATCCGGGTTGATGGTACCGTCCTGACAATAGTTGATCGAGTAGTCGTATCCCAGTTCACCAAACTCCCAGATCATTTTGGGGCCCGGTATCGGAAGGAGGAAGGTGTGCACGAGCTCTTGGCGCTTCAATGCCGTGTTGAGGTTTTGAATGTCGTAAGAACCATTGCTATTGCCGTAGTTGAGGTTCTTGTACATGATTCGCTCCTCGTCGTGGCTTTCACCATAGCTTACCAAACGTGGCTGGCTCCATCCGCGCGAGGTGTAGACACCCCAGCTCAAATTGGAGTTGGAATTATAGCCCATACTCGCTTGCTCATATTCGGTGGTCATTTTTCCCCAGAGCATCATTCCGGCATTCGAAAGTGCGATTTCCTCGCTGTTGTCGGAAAGGTGCTCGAGGATAACATATGCACCGGGTTCGTGCGATTGAATTTCAGTATAATAATCGGTGAGGATGTTTACACGGCTTTGGTCGTAGGCTCCCCAAGCACCAATGTTGCCCAGTGTGTTGTTCTGCGTAAGTCCTTTCGAAAGGTCGAAACGATAGCCGTCGATGTGGTACTCGTCAATCCAGTGACGCATCATACGCTTGAAGAAGGTGCGTGTCAGTGGATTCTCGTGGTTGAAGTCGTAGCCAACATTGAAATCGTGTCGGGGCGTTTCGTTAAACCACGGGTTTTCTGCTGTTGGTTGCCCATAGTCACCTGCATCGGGGTTGAAGTACATGCGCACCATCGGGTTTTGTCCGAAGGCATGGTTTACCACAATGTCCATTACTACAGCTATTCCTCTGTTGTGACACTCGTTTACGAATGTCTTTAGGGCTTGCTTCGTGCCGTATGCTTTGTCGAGCGCAAAGAAGAAGGAGGTGTTGTAACCCCAGCTGTCGTTGCCTTCGAATTCGTTTATCGGCATGAGCTCAATGGCCGTGACGCCCAAACGATCGAGGTAGTCGAGTGTGTCGGTGAGGGTTTGGTAGTTGCGTGCCGATGTAAAATCGCGCACATGCATCTCATACACTACGAGGCGTTCTGCCGGGGGGCGCAAATACGATGCGTCGGTCCAGTCGAAATTGTCTTGATTGATTCGGAACGTTGAGGCAATCTGTGATGTGCTGCAACGAGGGTAAACAGGAATATTCGGGAATGTTGAAGTCGGAATCCACTGGTCGTTCCAAGGGTCGAGCACCATCTCTGTATACGGGTCTGCTATACGCATGTCTTCCAAGTCAATGCTGTATTGGAACGTATAGGTTACACTCGGGTCAAGTCCCGTGATATCCAACCAGAATTTAGTACCATCGGGGGTGCGGTTCATCAAATAGGCTGCATTGAACTGCCAGTTGTTGAAGTCGCCGAGCACATACACGAAGTCCTTGTTGGGCGCATGCAATTGCAGACGAACGGTGCTGTTGTCGACAATGGTGATACCATCTTGCGTGCCTGCAGGAGCTCCCAACACGGCAGGTTGCGGATTGATGTTAATGAGAATCGTTTCGCTTGCGGTGTTCACTCCGTCCGTAGCTGTGAGCACAACATCATAACCACCGTTGGTAGTTTGGCTGAACGTGTAGTTGAGCGAAGTCGAGTTTTCAGCGGTCGCTACAACTTCACCATTTATAGTGAGTGTAAGCGTCGAAGGTGAAGAAGAAGCGCATTGAAGCGGTATGTTTTCATTCACGTTGGCATTGATAACCTGCTGGAAGGGTTGCACGATACCCGCGTGAAATCCGGGTTCATAGAGGTCGAGGTAAATGTCGGCCCCATCTGCATTGCGGCCTACGAGTGATCCGTTGGCATTTCGAAAAACGAACATGAGCCGCGCAACATCCGTTCCTGCAGGCATTTCATCATAAAATGCAGAGGGCTGTATTTGGATGGTGTGCACGTTATTTCCTTGCGGGCTGAGCAACAGCGAGCTATTGGCTGTGCCCCACACATTGTCCGGGCCCTTCACATACTGCCAGTTGTTTACACAATTGTCTACATCGTTTTGCGTCACGATACCCGTGTGTGCGTAAAGCGGCACAACGTTGTTGAGCTCGGCATTTCCGGATGCTGCATTGTATGTGATGGTTATCACATCGTTTTGCGTGGGAAAAGGTGGGCTAGTTGAAAGAATTTGTGCAGCGCCGAGCAGCGGCAGCGAAACAAGTGCACAGAAGGGTAGAATTGTTTTCATGGTAATCGGGTCGATTAGGTTTCAAATATAAACAAAGTGTAACATGTACACTTAGCTTAAAAATTACTACCTGTTGGCCACCGTTAAAATAGTGACTTAAACCTACGAAAAAAAACTGCGCCCTCTGACTTGTAGCGAAAAAGATATCCGCTAACAGGTCAGAGGGCGCAGTTGTATTCAATCAGAACAGCTTACTGCTGCTGAAACTGCTTTGCAAAACGTTTGCGATCGTTTTCATTGAGGTACACCTTACGCAAGCGAATGCTCTTAGGTGTTACTTCAACATACTCATCGGCGCCAATGTATTCGAGCGCTTCCTCGAGGCTGAAAAGAATTGGCGGAGCCATTACGTTCTTAGCATCGGTTCCGGAAGCACGCATGTTGGTGAGCTGCTTTGTTTTCGTTACGTTCACCACCAGGTCATTGTCGCGCGAGTGCTCTCCGATTACCTGGCCTTCGTATACCTCATCCATCGCGTCTACGAAAAATTTACCGCGGTCTTGTAGGTTCGAAATACTATAGGCCACTGCGTTGCCGGTTTCCATGCAGATGAGTGATCCGTTCAAACGTCCAGGAATTTCGCCTTTCATGGGCTGATATTCCTTGAAGCGGTGCGACATGATGGCCTCACCTTGTGTGGCTGTTAGCATGTAGCTTCGCAAACCGATGATACCGCGCGAAGGAATTTCAAACTCAAGTACCGTGCGGTCGCCCTTTGGCTCGAGGTTTTTCATTTCGCCTTTGCGCTTAGTCACTGCTTCAATGGCAGTACCGGTCATGTCGGTTGGCAAGTCGATAGTCAATTCTTCAATTGGCTCGTGCTTCTGGCCGTCAATTTCTTTTACCAATACGCGTGGCTGTCCAATTTGAAGTTCGTAGCCTTCACGACGCATGGTTTCAATCAATACAGACAAGTGAAGTACACCGCGACCGAATACCATGAAGCGGTCGGCCTTATCTGTTTCCTGAACGCGCAGCGCCAGGTTTTTCTCCAATTCTTTTTCCAGACGTTCTTTGATGTGACGGCTGGTTACAAACTTGCCTTCTTTTCCGAAAAACGGTGAATCGTTGATGGTGAAGAGCATGCTCATCGTAGGCTCGTCAACCGCGATTGTTGGCAGTGCTTCCGGATTTTCGAAGTCGGTGAAGGTGTCGCCGATTTCGAACTCTTCAAGACCGTTAATAGCGCAGATATCGCCAGACACAACGGTTTCTACTTTGCGTTTTCCGAGGCCCTCAAATACGTACAATTCTTTGATACGACCTTTCACAATGCGGCCTTCGCGCTTGGCTAGGGAAATGGGCATGCCCGCCGTGAGTTCACCGCGATGCAATTTGCCGATGGCCATGCGGCCGGTGTAGGCTGAATAGTCGAGTGAGGTAACCAACATTTGTGGTGTTCCTTCGCGCTTGATAGGGCCGGGGATATGTTCCAACACCAAATCGAGAAGTGGCTCGATGGTGTCTGTTTTTACTTTCCAGTCTAAGCTCATCCACCCGTGCTTGGCTGCGCCATAAGCAGTAGGGAAGTCGAGCTGATCTTCGGTTGCACCGAGGTTGAACATCAGGTCGAATACGGCTTCATGCACTTCATCCGGAGTACAGTTTTCCTTATCTACCTTGTTGATGACAACGATGGGTTTCAATCCCATTTGGATGGCCTTCTGCAATACAAAACGTGTTTGTGGCATAGGGCCTTCAAAAGCATCAACCAAGAGCAATACACCTTCAGCCATGTTCAATACACGCTCCACCTCGCCGCCAAAGTCACTGTGACCCGGTGTGTCGATGATGTTAATCTTGTGGCCCTTGTACTGAATAGAAACGTTTTTCGCCAAAATCGTGATGCCGCGCTCACGCTCGAGGTCGTTGTTGTCGAGAATGAGTTCGCCCGTTTGCTCGTTTTCACGGAAGAGCATGGCAGCATGAAGCATCTTGTCTACCAATGTTGTTTTGCCGTGGTCAACGTGTGCGATGATGGCAATGTTCCTAATTTTTTGCATGTGAGGTTTTTAAAATCGGCTGCAAAAGTACATCGGGAAGTGGCTCTTTCGACACGATGGTTAAATAGGGGGCGAGGGGCGAGAAAAGTTAAAAGCGGTAATTACGCATTGTTATCTTTTCATCAAAAGAAGCATCTAGCAGAATTTTAAACGTGCGCCTTGTGAAAAGGGCACTCGCCGTTAGCCACCCGCTACTCGCCATTTCTAGAATGGGAAGCCTATCCCTAAATTGAACACCGTGTTGTTCCGCAACTTGAGTCGGTCTACTGCATTGCCTGTTGAGGCCAGGTAGGCAATGTATTCCTCTTTCGGTTGCCACAGCCAACGCTCACCTTGCACCTTGGCCGGGTCTTTCAGCTGCACCCCAACATCGAGTCGCACAAGGAAGTAATCGAAATCAACGCGCAATCCGAAGCCTCCTCCAATAGCAATTTCGCTGACAAATCGGTCGCCATTAAAATCGGCGCCTTTTCTGTTGGAGTCTTCCTTGAGCAGCCAGATGTTGCCTGCATCGGCAAAGAAGGCCCAGTTTAGCATGGGGGTGAACTTGAAACGGTACTCGATGTTTCCTTCCAACTTTAACTCGCCGATGTTGTTGAAGGTTTGTGGTAGCAAGGGATCGCGCGAGGAACCTGGTCCAAGGGTGCGCGCCTGCCATGCACGCAATCCATTGGCGCCTCCGCTGAAAAAGCTCTTCTCGAAAGGCAATGTTATGGCGTTTTTGCGTGGCACGCCTATGCCTCCATACACGCGCATTACAAAGGCATTGCGGTCGTTTACATTGCGGTAATACCGAAAGTCTCCCTCGCCACGGAAATACTGTGCAAAGCGAATTCCGTAGACCCGATGGCTGTTTAAGCTGTCGAAAGGCTGGTTTGTTAAGTCCATTACACCATTGAGCATATTGCCTGCCGCACTAGCTCCTACACGTGCATACATATAGCGTGGCTGGAATTTAGCCTTTTGCGTATTGAGCGTATAAGTCGCATTGGTGGCTAATATCAAATGGTCTTGATAGCTGTTCTCCAAAAAGGCATCGTTGAGTCGTTCCAGGAAATCTTGAAAAGCTTGCGATTTATTGATTTTAATGATGCTGAACTCGATGGCATCCCACGATATGCGCGACACTGCATCGGGGTTCTCTATCCAATTGTAGGAATAACGCACTTGCGACAAGGTGCGCTCATAATCGGGCCTTCGTTGGTAGTTGAATGTTGCACTCAACGCCGTTTGCGGCTCGCTGCTTTGGGCTGTGAAATCACAATCTAACGGCCAAAGACGTGGCACTCGGTAGGTTATTTCCGGCCCGATTTCAAAGGTGTTGAGTCGGAAATTGTTTTGCAGCCTATCTGTTGCATTGTCTGTTTCGTCGTTGCTGAAGGCAAGGTTTTGAGAGGCTTCTAAACCGGTAATGATATTGAAGTCGAGGGCTTCGGCTCCACCGAAAAGATTGCGGTGGGTGTAGGTTAGGTTGCCGTATATACCCATGTTGCCGCTTCTGTTGGTGACGTGCGGATACACGAAGTAGGATTGCTTTTCTTCCGGAGTCAGGCGCACATGGGTGTCCAAGATGTGTATCTTTTCGCTAACAGCATTTTCTCTGGGTACCAACTGAATGGTGGTAGATTTGAAAACGCCCATTTGTGAAAAGCGCTTGTAGGTGCGATCGATGCGGCTTCGCTGATACATGTCTCCCGAGCGGTAGCTTTGGGCACACGAAATGATCTCTGCATCCAAATCGGGCTCGCCGAAACAGATTATCTTGATTCCGTCATACTCGATGGTGTCGGTGGGTGCATAGTCGGGATTCGACAAATCGAAATGCGTGTGCACAAAGACATCGCCGATGAAGTATTTTTTGTGTGGAACCGACACCAAACTGTCGGCATAATCAGTTGAAGGTACCTGAGGTTGTTCAATACGAAGTGTCATATTTACACCATAACCGCCAACTGTGGTGTCGGCATCGAAAACCACATATTCCTTATTGAAATCATAATATCCCTTTTCATTGAAGTAGGTCGCTATGGCTTCTCGCTCTGTATCGAGTGCTTTAACATCGAAAACGTCCATAGAGTCGATGGTCGATGCTTTTCGGAGTTGCGTTAGATACTTGGCCATTTCTTTATCCGAAATCTTGTAATCGATTTTGCGAATGCGATAGGCCTTACCCGGATAGACGTGAAAGTTGACGTGGCATTTGGAACTATCCAAGCTGTAAACAGCTTCCGATATTACTTGCGATCTGAAATAGCCTTTCTTCTGCAGAAAAATGTTCATTTGTTCTGCACTCTTAATCATTTTCGCCGTATCGAGCAGGGCAGTGGGTTCTCCTACAGTGTATGCCCAATACATTCGCCAACTTTTACACTCAACCGGAGTCTTGTTGTTGGCTGCGCGTCGGTTGTTTTTGTCACGGCATCGTTCTGCGACCTGTGCATCATTTTCCGATATTTTTTTCTTATTCACCAACAGATAAACGGTATGGTTGAAGCGGAGCCAAAGAATGCGTCTATTGGGCTTTAGCCGAGAGTGAAAGAGTATTTCTTCGGCCGGCACATTGAACTCCATCATCGGTGCTACAGGCAACGTGTTTACATCGAAAGGAAGTTTTGTGGGCGTGTCGGTGTGTATGACCACATCTTGCCTGCGCAGAAACGACTGGCCGTCCTCTACGTTGCGAAGTCGTGCGCATCCCGTTAAAGCAACGGCTATACACAGGCTCATCCATACTATTTTGAAGGGCTTACACCAACTCATTATCTTGCAGCGCAATTTTGCTCATAAATCGGTATTTCCGATACATACTTCTAAAAAATCATCGGTTGAAAAAGGATATCAAATGGGTGCGCTCACTGCAGCAGAAGAAGTTTCGCAATGAAAGTGGTTGTTTTGTGGTGGAAGGGCGGAAAGGAGTAGAGGAGGGCTTGAAGTCTGAGTTCAGAATTCACTCGGTGTACACCACCGATGCTGATTGGGCTAACGCGCATCCGGATGCCATGCTTGTTCCCATGCGCGAAATGGAGCAGATGAGTTCACTGACTTCGCCTTCGCCCTTCTTGGCAGTTTTTCACAGCAACGATAACAATGCGGAATGGAATCGCAGTAAGTCGGTGATGGTGCTCGACGGCATTGCCGATCCTGGCAACATGGGGACAATCATTCGAACCGCTGAATGGTTTGGAATCGAAACTGTCCTCTGCACTCCCGATTGTGTCGAAATCTACAACCCCAAGGTGGTACAGGCAACGATGGGTAGCGTGTTTCGGATGTGTGTGTTGGCCCTCGGCGAAGAGGAAATGGCGCGGGACTTAAAGGCTAACGATTATTATATTGTTGCTGCCGACCTTCAAGGTTCAAACATTTATCAGTTCGATTTCAAACAGAAGCTGGCCATCATCATTGGCAGCGAAAGCCACGGTGTGCGCCCTGCCATGCGTTCTATGGTTGACGAGTTTGTGACTATACCCGGCAATGGACGCTCCGAGTCGCTCAACGCGTCGGTAGCTGCCACCGTTTTTTTGAGTCAATGGCAAGTAGGTAGTGGCGAATGGCGAATGACGAGTGGCGAACCATCTAGCTACCCCTCTGTCTCCCAATACCTTCCACCTATCACCTAATACCTATCACCTAATACCTATCACCTAGTATCGAGTCCTCAGTCCCCAGTCCCCGCAATTGGCAGCTCCATCCAATGCGTCACATCTCCGAAAAAGTGATTGCTATTGCCTTCGCCTTGCCAGAAGTGTGGGCCATGTTTGGCGCATTTTTCGCTGCCTGCCGGATAAAAGTCTTTCAGGAACTTTAGAATGAGCACCTCTCGCATCTCAAACTCGCCACTTTTACCGGGAAGAAAAACACGGTTGCCGGGAATGAGGCCCAGCAATCGTTGACCGTCCTCAGGCAATTGTTCTTGAATAGAAATCCACTCACTCATTTTGCTCATGTTTATCGGCCTAGAAATACAGCCTTGCGTTTCTCCATAAAAGCCGTTACGCCTTCGCTGTAATCGTTGGTGCCGCCGGCTTCGATTTGATACTGTTCTTCGAGTTGCAACTGTTGTTCAAGTGTGTTGCTCATGCTCGCATTGAGTGCTGCTTTGGTTAAACCCAAAGCGTGTGTGGGCATGAGTGAAAGGTCTTGCGCCAGTCGCGTGATGGTTTCTTCAAACTGATCGTCGGCCACGCACTTGTATATCATGCCCCATCGCTCTGCATCGCTCGCGCTGATTTTCTCTCCGGTCATCATGATGGCCGATGCTTTCGCAAAGCCAATCAAGCGTGGTAAGAAAAAGGTTCCTCCACTGTCGGGCACCAATCCAATCTTCGAAAACGCCTGAATGAATGAGGCCGATTCCGTCGCGACAACCAAATCACACGCAAGAGCAATGTTGGCTCCGGCTCCGGCTGCTACGCCGTTTACGGCAGCTACTACAGGCTTAGCTATGTTGCGTATTTTTTCGATGATTGGATTGTAGTGCTCACCGAGAATGGTTATGAATCCCGGTGGATTAGGTCCCGTTACTTCAGCCAAATCCTGACCTGCACAAAATGCTTTTCCGTTGCCCGAGAGCACGATGCAGCGCACGTCTTTATTAGCTGCAGCTTCGTCGAGGGCGCCCTGAAGTGCCAGCGCCATCTCGCGGTTGAAGCTGTTGTAGACCTGTGGTCGGTTCAAGCGAATTAAGGCTACCGAGCCTACTTGTTGTATTTGAATAGTGTCGCTCATAGCGTTCGTTTTATATGTTCTCATCCAACGGTTTGATCGTTCTCTTTCCCTTCATGAAGCGAATGATCAACTGAATAATCATCGCGCCAAAGGCACTCTTGATAATTGCTCCGGGAAGCAGCGAGCTGACCTTTTCCTGCCAACCCATCGGGTCGAGTTGAGAGAGCCAAAAGCCACCTAAAAGCAGAATGATGATGTGTCCTAATACCCAATTGAGTATGGAGGGCAATGCTTTGCTGAACATTTCGGTTTCAGCCAGATAACCGCATACCAGTGATGCTGCGATGAAACCAAAGAAGAAACCGCCATGCTGACCTATGATGATGCCCCAACCGGCATGATGCCCTGCAAAAACAGGAAAGCCCAGGCCGCCTGCCAGTATGTAGGCCACAACTGCTGCTGTGCCTATGCGCCAGCCAAATGCCATGGCTCCGAGCAACACCACAAAAGATTGCAACGTGATGGGCATTTCACCTTTTATGTCGATGACTACAGGCCCCAATGCTGCCAGCAACCCGAGCGCAATAAGCCACTTGACGATGCTGTCGATAAGGACCGATTTATGAAAACAAATGATGGACTGTAGCATGGCTGCTTATCGGTTTTCAATGAAGAAGGTCTGTGCTTCGGCCGGAAGAAAACGATTGTTCTTGCGGTTTATATCGGCCATGCCTTCTAATGAATCGATGTGGATGCTTTCAATGTTGCCGATGGACTTCGGAATGCTCAACATGTAAGTTGGTTCCACCCATTTCCAATCTGGAAGAATGGTCCACTTACCGTTGTATCCATCTGTCGGCTTTTCACCACGCATGATGTCGAGCGCTATTACAAAGCTTTCTGTTTCGCCGCTCTTGTATTTCACTTCTACTTCCAATGGCATGTTCATTTCTCCTTTGCGTACAATGGTCACGTCGGTAGCTGTAGCAGTGCCGTTTACCATGGCAATGCTGTAGTCGATCGTTTTGGTGGTATTCACAAAATACTCGTTGTACCAGTCGAGTTCCATGCCGCTGCGCTTTTCCATTACGCGTATCAAATCGTACGGGTCGGGATGGCGAAATTTGAAGGCATTGAAATAGTCGAGTAGCCCGGCGCGAAATGCCACGGGACCCAGGATGTATTCCAGCTGTGCGAGATATACTTCTCCTTTGCTGTAGGCTGCTGTGCCGTATGCATAGTTGGTTATATAGTGATCGGCGTGTGTGTCGAGTGCTTCCTCTTTGCCTTCACGTACGATGTCCAAGTAGCCATTGTAGGCACTTTTGTGACCGCTGGGCATGCCCGAACGAAACAGATGGTCCATCGTTTCCTGCGTGGCGAAACTGGTGAAGCCTTCATCCATCCAGCAATACAAGCTTTCATTGGTTGCCAATACTCCCTGGTACCACGAGTGCGCGGCTTCATGCACAGTCACTCCTGTAAGGCTCGGTAATTTGCGATTGCCCGTGATGAGCGTTGCCATGGGGTATTCCATGCCACCATCACCACCTTGAATGATGGAATAATCGGAGTAGGGGTATTTTCCGTAGTTGTTGCTGAGGAAGGTAAAAGCCCTCACTGCAAGCGGCTGCATCTCCTTCCAAACCGAAGCGTAATCTGCATTTTTCTGATAGAAGAAGTGCAGCATCGGCCCGTCGGGTACCTGTGCTTGGTCGTGTGCATAGTCGGGATCGGCTGCCCACACAAAGTCGTGAACGTTGTTGGCCTTAAAGCTCCAGGTGTTTTTGTCGCCCGCTTGTGGCTTCAATTTGGTGCCTTCGGCCGCGTACCCGCAGCCTATTTCATGGGCGTTTTGAAGAGTGCCTGTTGCGGCGAGCACATACTTTTTGTCGATGGTGATGTTCACCTCAAAGTCGCCCCAAACGCCGTAAAACTCGCGTCCTATGTAAGGGTTGGCATGCCAGCCGTGTGTGTCGTATTCGCACATCTTGGGATACCACTGGCTCATGCTGTAGTCGATGCCCTCGCTGTTGTTGCGACCCGAGCGGCGTATTTGCAGAGGCACTTGTCCATCGAAGTCGAGTTCGAACGCTGCTTTTCCTCCCGGAGCAATTGGCTTTGCGAGGGTCACCTCGAGGATGGTTTCACTTTCGACGGTGCTGAGCACTTTGCCGTCTTGCTGAATGCGCGTTACGTGCAGGTAGCC
>CAMAYP010000065.1 GCA_945862415.1 Chryseobacterium gleum
AGATACCGAGGAAGGTATTTACAAGTGCTTCAGAGATACCGACAGAAAGCTGCGCGGGATCCGGAACACCGGCTGCCATCGCCGAGAACGACTTGATCATACCGGATACAGTACCCAACAGACCAATCAATACCCCGAGTGATGCTGAGGTTGAAAGAATCACCAAGTTCTTAGAAAGCATTGGCAACTCCAATGAAGTTGCTTCTTCAAGCTCCTGCTTCAACGCTGTTACTTTGGTTTCCTTGTCCAAGGACGTATCGTTTGCAAGGGTCTTGTATTTTACCAGACCGGCACGCATAACGGCTCCTACAGAACCCTTTTGCTTGTCGCATGCTGCAATGGCTGCATCAATTTGACCGTTGTTGAGAAGGGTACGTACGTTGTGTACGAATTTGTCTACGCTGCCTGTGCCGCGAGCCTGGAAAAGACTGATCAATCGCTCCAAGAAGAAGGTCAATACAATAATGTTGGTCGCAATAAGGAAAGGCACGATGAATCCGCCTTTGTAGATTGTTCCGTAGAGGTTACCGTCGATCGGGTGTCCCAGATGTGGGTCGCCGCCTTCGAAATTGGCGGGATTACCCAGTACAAACATGTAAATAAGCACACCCACGATGAGGGCAACGGGGATGGCGATGTAAGGGAAGATCGAGCTGAAATTGCTGCCAGACTTCTTGCTCATAGCATTTGTGGTTTTTATGGTTTTAAAAAAATGATGTTTGATATGGTCTTTTCATCGCCCCGCGAAGGGTTCCGAAAATTGAGGTGCGAACATACTACATGTTCACGTATTTTCTACTACCGATTGAGGCACAATTAACCTACCGGTAAGATGCATTTTTCAAATGAAATCGGCCCGCATGCGGGCCGATTTCCAAAATGCTATTCATTATCAGTGCTTGCTGAGGTAGTCTGCTACCCCTTCATGGGTGTCTTTCAAGCCTTGACTGCCTTTTGTCCAATTGGCCGGACAAACCTCGCCATTTTCCTCAAAGAACTGAAGAGCGTCAACCATGCGCAATACCTCATCAACGTTGCGGCCCAATGGGAAGTTATTGATCAACATATGCTGAACTACGCCGGTTTTATCAATAAGGTACAAACCGCGAAGAGCAATCATGGGCCCCATAGCCACGAGGTTTCCCTCTTCATCATAGGTGTATTCTCCGGCCAATACGCCAAAGGAGTCTGAAATGGTTTTACTCGTATCAGCTACTAGAGGATAGGTAATTCCTTTGATTCCGCCCTGTTCTTTTGCCATTTGCAACCAACCCCAGTGTGATTCCTCGGTGTCAGTAGAACAAGCTACTACCTGCACTCCGCGGCTTTCAAATTCTGATAATTTTTCTTGAAAGGCGTGCAATTCGGTTGGGCACACGAAGGTGAAATCTTTTGGATAAAAGAAAAACACTACATGTTTTTTTCCGATGTATTGTTCCAATGAGAAATTATTCTCCACGGAAGTTCCGTTGATGACTGCGTTTGCCTTGAATAAAGGCGCTTTTTTTCCTACTAATGATGCCATGATGTATGTTTCTTGTGGTTATTTATTTTTTAAACAAGTATTTTTCCAAGTCGTTCATTTCTAAATGTGAAGCGCTCGTTTGCCGGTGGCATCCAACGCTGCTTCCTTAAAACATTCGGTGAAGGTGGGGTGCGCGTGGCTGATGCGACCTATGTCTTCAGCGCTTGCGCGGAATTCCATGGCTACGACAGCTTCTGCGATTAAGTCGGCTGCTCGTGGCCCGATCATGTGTACACCCAAAATTTCATCCGTTTCTTGATGCGCCAATACTTTAATTACACCGTCGAGATCCATGCTCGCTCTGGCTCGGCCGCTTGCCTTGAAAGGAAAACTTCCGACTTTGTATGCTACCCCGGCTTCTTTCAGTTGCTCCTCGGTTTGGCCTACAGCAGCTACTTCCGGCCAAGTGTAAACTACACCCGGTATGAGATTATAGTTGACATGTGGTTTCTGACCCGCAATAGTTTCAGCTACAAATACGCCTTCTTCTTCGGCTTTGTGCGCTAGCATCGCTCCTTTCACGACGTCACCAATAGCATATATCCCTGGAATATTGGTTTGCAAATGCCCGTCAACCGCAACGCGCCCGCGATCATCCATTTGCACGCCTGCTTTGTCCAGACCAAGGTTTTCTGTGTATGGTTTACGACCCACGGCTACCAAAACGTAGTCGCCTTCGAGTACGAGTTCTGTTCCTTTGGAATCATCGGCTTTAACAGTAACGGCTTTCCCTTTGGCTGTTACTTCTTTCACCTTGTGAGACAAATAGAATTCAAAATTGCTTTTCTTCAACGACTTCTGGAGTTCCTTGCCCATCGTGCGGTCCATGGTGGGTATGATGCTATCCATGTATTCCACCACGCTCACTTTTGCCCCCAATCGACCATACACACTGCCCAGCTCGAGCCCGATAACTCCACCGCCGATAATGATGAGGTGCTTTGGAACTTCCGTCATTTCAAGCGCTTCGGTGCTGGTGATGATTCGTTTCTTGTCAATATTGATAAACGGCAGCGATGCCGGTTTGGAGCCCGTTGCAATGACGGCGTTTTTAGTTTCAAGTGTCGTTGTTTTACCATCGTCGTGCAACACGTTAATCGTGTTTTTATTCTCAAATGAACCGTGGCCGTGAAAAACAGAAATCTTGTTTTTCTTCATCAAGAAATTGATGCCGCCTACCGTTTGGGTAACAACATCCTGCTTGCGCTTGATCATTTGCTTGAGGTTCACCTTCGGCTCGCTTTTCAAGTCGATACCGTGCTCCGCAAAGGTGTGCGTCGCATTGTGAAAATGCTCAGAAGAATCGAGCAACGCTTTGCTTGGAATGCACCCTACGTTGAGGCAAGTGCCACCCAATGTGTTATAGCGCTCAACCAAGGCGGTCTTCATGCCCAACTGTGCGCAGCGAATGGCTGATACATAGCCGCCGGGGCCTGAACCGATAATTACTACATCGAATGTTTCCATAAGAAATTTTCCGCGAAGATAAGTTCGGAATCTTATCGTTTACCTGCAACCACTGCTTTCGCAATCAGGAGCATATATCCCAATAATCTGAAGGGAAAATTAACAGCCTTGTAATTGCTGTACAATTGGCGGTATTGATTGAAGGAGATAAATGTGGCATTCTCCCTAATTCGGTCGGCATAATACCCAGCTGCCTTTAGCTCATTGGCTGATTTCCAGCTGTAGAAACGTTCGAAGTAGTAATTACACAAAAGCCTTTTATCGATTACATCGAGATAGCGTTGAATGAATTCTTGCTCGCTTGTAAAATTGGCAAGTCGGCTAACTCCTTTTTGCCAGTGTATTACGGCAGTTGGTTCCCAGGATGCATGGAGGGAATACGCTAGAGTGAACCGTATGAAAAAATCATAATCTTGATGCCTGTGAAGGGTTTCGTCAAAACTGATAATTTTTGCTGCGGATGTTTTCAAAACCCAACTCGATGTTTGAGCGAAGCCGCTACCGAGCAGGTAATTTATAGGATGCTCGTTGTCCTGCAAGGACCTACTTACGCGGTAAAAGCGACGAACACCATTGTCTATAAACGAACTACCATAAACGCCGTCTATGTTTTCTCGATTCATCAAATCTGTTTTTTTCAGCAGATGATCTGGAAGCCACTCATCATCGCTGTCGAGAAGGGCAACATACGCTCCGCGAGCTAATTGAATGCCTTTGTTGCGCATCACGTTGGCGTTAGTCTTTTTCTCGTTGCGATGAAGCTGAATTCGCTCGTCGTTGAGCGGTAAAATTACGGCATTCAAATTCTCTGTGGAGGCATCATCCATGACAAGGACTTCGAAATCAGTAAACTGCTGTTGAAGCACAGACAACAAAGCCTTACTCAATTCCAAAGAGCGATTGTGTGTTGGAATGATGACGCTTACTAACGGATTTGATGCTATGGCCATAATAGAATTTAAGATTCAAAAGTAACCGAAAGAGTTCCTTTAATCAGGCTATCAAAGAATTTCGGGCTTGAGTCTTCTTCTCCTTTTTTAATGCGACATAGTCATCAACGAGTATATTTGCCCTATGCGTTTGGACCCCTTCATAACGGATCTCTTGTTCGATCACGATTGCGTTATTTTGCCCGAATTCGGTGGGCTTGTAGCCAATTATCGTTCGGCTAAGTTGAATGTCATTTCGCATGTTATTCTGCCGCCATCAAAATCTATCGGGTTCAACCCAAGCCTGAAATACAACGATGGGCTGCTCACCAACTACATCTCGTCGGCATTGGGAATGAGCTACAAAGAAGCTTCAGTTCTCGTTTCTCAAACCATTGCAGAATACCAGCAGGCGCTAACTGCAGACGGTAGGTTTTCTATCGACCGTATCGGCGTGTTTTACAAAGATCGCTTTGGCCAGGTGCAGTTCATTCCGGAGGAGCAAGAGAATTTTCTCATGTCGTCATTCGGTTTGAAACCGATTCAGCTTAAACTTGTTGGTGGAATGACAAACGCTGATTCTGCCAAAATAATTCCGTTGAATAGTCCAAATGCCCGTCGATGGAAAGTGGCAGCTGCCATTTTAGTGCCTGCGCTTTTGGCGGGTTCGTGGGTGTTGGGAAGCCGCGTTGGGAAACATGACGAAATGAGTTTCGCTTCAATGAATCCGTTTAGTGAGCCACGCAAAGAATCGGCCTATGCCCCGGTGGAGGCATCGTGGGATCTTCCGATGACTTTTTCATCGCCCAATTACAGTTACCTACTGAACAGCACCGAATCGATGCGGATAGATTTTGTGAATGGTGTGGCCGATGCGGATGGCATTGAGTTGAAGGAGAGTGTTCCTTCCTTGGTGGCCGATTCGCCTGCATCAGAAAAGCCCGAGCCAGTTGTTGTTGAAAATGCTCCGAAGGCCCCTTCTGTTTTCAAATCCAAAACAACCGCTTCTAACACCGCCGCGGCTTATTCACTTATTGGCGGTGCCTTTCAAGTGAAAGAAAATGGTCAGCGCCTCATCGATCAACTGCGTGCTCAAGGTTACGATGCTCAGTTTGTAGGGATGCGTGATAACTTACACTTGGTTGCATTCGGTCATTTTAGTCGACGTGAAGATGCTGAGGTCGTGAAAAACAAAGTGCAAGCGTCGGGAGCTAAGGCCTGGATTCGCACCAACCAATGAGCGATATGATTTCCTTAGTTGGCATACGAAACATCATTTTCGATTTTGGCGGCGTGTTGTTTGAAATCGATTATGACCTTCCTGCTCAAGCATTCGAAAATTTGGGATTTGCTGATTTTCGAAGTCTTTACGCCCAAGCGGCACAAAATCCAATGTTCGATTTATTGGAGACAGGAAAGGTGGAGAATGACGTATTCATCGATTTTCTCCATCAACATGTACCCAATGCAACCCGTGAACAAGTGTTTCATGCCTGGAACGTTATACTCCTCCGCATTTTGCCACACGAGGTGGAGTTTGTGCATTCGGTGCGTAAGTCGGGAATACGAACGTTTTTATTGAGCAATACCAACGCAATTCATGTGGCTGAATTTGAGCAGATGATTGCTGATAGCATGGATGTGAAGTTGTTCCGTGATGCTTTTGAAAAGATATACTATTCCAATGCGATTGGTATTAAAAAGCCACATCCCGAAACCTTTCTGGAGGTATGTGATTGGAATGGCTTGAAGCCTTCAGAAACTCTTTTTATTGATGACAGCAAGCAACATGTAGAGGGTGCTATTCGTGCCGGGCTTCATGCATATCATCTGCAGCCCGGTGAGCGAATAAGCGAATTGCTGAGAATATCGTAACGCTTATTCATCTGCTATTTCAATCGCTGATTCGTTTTCGACAATAATACCGGGCACACCGTTCGCGTCTTTCGTCACAACGCCGGTGACACAAATCGTCTTTTCTTTCAGAAGTTCATGTGGTTGATAGCTGAAATTAGGCACGCTCTGATTGAAAATAGTTACGGTGAAAATGTGGTTGGGAAACATCTTGTCGAGGTTCAAAAAGATGTTGCCTTTCGATGACAATTTTGAACTAACTACTTTACCGCAAACGGTGATTTCATCGCGTTTGCCGGCATAGAGTGCAGCTTGCTCCGTGTTGAATGTATTGCGCGGAAGTTTAGTTGCATCGAGCGGCTGAACATCGGCCGTATGTTGTTTGTCTGCCAACCAATGCTGCAGGTGAATGGTTGACTCTAATTGCTTCTCGGCATCGTCGCTCAGCTTGTGAAAGAAGTTGAGACCGGTTACTTTTTCGATGCTGTCTATTGTGCATACATAGCTCTGCAGCGCGAATTCACACTTGCTATTCGGCATGATGAAGCCAATTGCTTCGTTGTGCTCGAGATCCAAAATCACTTTGTAGTAGTAGTTCGGAATACTCACTTTGTTGGTGCCTTGTTCCAATTTTTGAAGCCCGGGTACTAATACGCCTCCTGTGGTCACGAAGAGCGGTGAGCCGTGTCGAACGCATGCACTGCGCATGGCATCTTCTAAGTCAGCCCAACGCCCGCGGTTAAGGCCGGGAGTTTGTGGCGACATATTGCTGTAATAATAACTTTCTGACAGCGCTTTTTTGGAATAGCGAAAGTCAGCTGAGGGTGCAAGGTGACCGCGGTCGTATCCAAAGCCTTCTGTCTTGGTTTTGCCTTCGGCTGTTTTTGTTTTACGCGCATAATCTTCATCCACTGCCGAACCGGTTTTGATCAGTGGATCGGGCCGAAAGTCGTTGGTGCGGCCTTCAGTACCGGCGGCTACTTCTGGCAAAATCATGTGCGCAACCCATTTAGCTTGCTCGTGCGCTTCGTCGTACACAAGTGCATAGGCTGTGTGATAGATGACCTCGTCGCAAGAGGCTGTTTCAGCTAAACCTACTTGAGCCAGTTGATGGCGCATCGATTGAAACTTCAGCTCCTCGAGTGCACCCGATAGGCTGTCGTGCGCGGCTTTCAGCGAAGCGATCTGCGCACTTGTTGAAGCAATTTTCGTTTCCAGTGTTTGAGCGGAAAGCGAGGGTGCAAGAAAAAAAATAGGCCACATGAAGTGACCTATACTTATTTTACTCAGGGTTGTTTTCATTGCGCATACATTACAAATCGGCAAGCCAAAGTGAGGCATTCATCATCAAACGGGTGTGGCTCAACGCCGACCATCCGTTGTAGAGCACATCACCTGGGGCGCCTGTTCCGTCGTCGGTTGGTGAACTGTCGCCAAGGGCTACAACTTTTCCTCCATTGCCATAGATGCTGCTTAAGCAAAACACGTTGCTGTTGTTGCGTGTTACGCCACTCCTCCAAATTAAACCGGTTACGGTTGGGTTAGCGGTTGTGCTCATGGTCATTGAGGTTCCGTTGTTGTATTGAATGGAGGTTACGTTGCCTTGTGAACCGGCCAAAATCGGATTACCTGTAACGGTGCTAATGTTGGTGGTTGTTTGGCTCAGGTTAACCAAGTTGAATGAAAACCCAAACGGATTTGATACGATTCCATTGCTTGTCATAAAGTTGTTCCAAATTGCCGGAGCGTCATAGCCATCGCTGTTGCGGTCAGAACCGTTGTGGTTGCCGACAATGAAAAGCCCACCGCCATTTTGAACGAATTGAAGCATGGCTGTTTTTTCAGTTCCGGTAAACAACACGTTTGGCTCGTCTACGATAAACACATCGTAATTGGAAAGATCTTGCGGATTGCTTGAGTTGCCATACGTAAGAGATGCCGATGTGCGAAGCGATTCAACCGTGTGTCCCAGCTTTGCCAATGCAATGCCCCATGCAGAAATGCCACCTGTCCAATAGGACTCGCTGGTAGTTGAAGTAACGTTGCTTTGAGCGGGTGTAGGGAATTGACTGATGGAAGAATTATCTTGGTCAATTACCCAGTCGGCATTGCCAAATGTCTGTCCGTGTTTGGCGTCGAATAGGAATTTCTTTCCGGTTGTTGGTGTCGGTGGCGGCGGTGTGGTTCCAAAATCGCTGATTGAAATATCATCGATGTTGATGCGGTTGGCACCCCCAGACGTTTTGCGAATTTCAAATCGTATGTTGCCCGACAAGTTCAGCGTGAAGGATGCAATTGCCAATGCTCCTGCTGCCGATGTAATGGTACCTCCTGTTTGAGTGAATGTAGCGCCTCCATTTGTAGAGTACCACAGTTGCCATGTGCTGGCGCCGTCGGTGCCATACGCCGCGTGACTAACCGTTATTGTTCCTGCACCGTTCGTCTTGTCGGTTAGCAGCGTAAGCTTTCCTGCGTTGCGAATGCGTGCTGATTGTAAACCACTTTTTTTGTCGCTTGTTGAATTGCCCAACAGCGCATCGTTGAATGTCCACGAACCGGTCGATAAGGTAACGTTGCCGGTTGTGTATGAAGTTTTAACGCCCGGCTCCATGTCTTCCATGAACGGGTTCAATGTTTTCAAAACGCCGTTTTCAGAATGGCTTTGCTTCGGTTCCAGCAAGTCATCATTGATTTTCTGGCATCCTATGAGAATGGCTGCCGTTGCTAAGCACAGAAGTAAGATTTTTTTCATCTGGAATTGGTAATGAATCTCAAATGTATTGATAATCATCAATAACACCTACATTTTTAGTAGCATTCGCAAGGTGTTTCTGCTTCTTTGTTCCAGGATTATCTCTTTGTCTGCAGTTATTTTCTTTACAATCGTGTCGTCGCAATGCCGCACGGTCATCAAGGTCAAATCTTCGTTGTAAAGAACCTGATACGATTTATTAAGCTCCTGCAGCAGTGAATTCAATTTGTAGTTGTCGAAATCGAAAACAAGTGAAAAACTTATGGCCGAGTTTTCCATGAGGTGGATGCGAATACCTAATCGCGAGAGACAATCGAAAATTTCCTTTAGGTTGTCTTCTACGATGAAACTGAAGTCTCGCGTTGAAACCGAAACCAACACTTGGTTTTCTTTGATGATGTAACTAGGAACGCCATTGTCGTTTGCCGTGCTTTCGTGAATTAAGGTGCCGGAAAGCTCCGGGTTCACAAACGATTTTATCCAAAGCGGAATCCCCTTGTTCTGAAGCGGCTTGATGGTTTTCGGGTGAATAACACTCGCCCCGTAATAGGCCAGTTCAATGGCTTCTTTAAACGATATGCGGTCGAGCTTAACGGTGTCGTTAAATTTTTTCGGATCCGCATTGAGCATGCCTGGAACGTCCTTCCAAATTGTAACATCTGATGCGTTCAGCAAATAGGCCATGATAGATGCTGTGAAGTCGGAGCCTTCTCTTCCAAGCGAAGTCGAATGCCCGTCGGAAGTGCTACCAATGAAGCCCTGGATAACGCAAACCTCCTTTTCGTTCAACGCTTTTTCCATGGGCGAAATGTGGGTAGCACTCATCTCCCAATTCACACGGGCATCGCGGTAGCGGTTGTCGGTTATGATGATTTCGCGCGCGTCGAACCAACGTGATGTTATTCCCTGATAGGATAAATACGCCTGAACGATGGCGGTTGAAATCAACTCACCATAACCAATGAGCGAATCATAGTCTTGATCGAAATTACCGGAACTCGGAGCAGTCAAAACCTGCCCTAAGGCTTCAAGCTGCGCCCGAAGTGCTGTGCTTCCCGAAGGGTCATCGCCAAACAGCTCTTCTACCATTTGCTCATGGTATTGCGTGAGCTCCTCTAATTCATGCTGGAAAGGTTCACCTCGGAATCGCGCGGCATGAATACGTTCAATGGCGTTGGTTGTTTTTCCCATGGCGCTAACCACTACAACGAGCGAATCGCTGCAGAATGTGCGCACGATGTCGCACATGTTGCGAACTGCGGCGCTGTCTTTAACGCTGGCACCCCCAAATTTGAAAACCTGTATCATGCAAGAAAACGTATTGTCGGTTGCGAATGTATTCGAATTAAGCCAAGTTCATTTTTCGGATATCGGCCAACAACATCTTGCCGTTTGTCCACTCGGGGTCTAGCAAAGCGCTGTATTTGCGATAGAAATTTAAAGCGGGCTCATTCCAATCGAGCACCTGCCAAGTCATGCCTTCGTAATTTTTTTCAATGCACAGTTTCAGGCACGCTTCGAATAGCTCGGCCCCAATGCCTTGCCCCCGAAGTGCTTCTTTCACCACAATGTCTTCCAGGTAGAGCATTCGGCCTTTCCAGGTTGAATAGCGTACATAATGAAGAGCAATGCCAACAATCTCTTCGTTCATCTCTGCCACAAAAAGGCCGAACACAGGGTTGTCGCCAAAACCATCCTTCAACATTTCGCTTTCTGTATTCGTGACTTCTTGAGGTGCCCGTTCGTATTCGGCAAGCTCTCTAACAAGCTGCATTACCTGCGGCACATCATGGGGTTGACCCTGGCGTATAATCCATTGTTTCATGCGGCAAAAAAAAACCAGAAACGGAGATTTTGGAAGAATGCATTCCGATTGTTCTTCTGTGTGGTATTTTTGTCCTATGTCGAGTGTTCGTCTAGAAAAAGTATCAGCCTTGCTCAAACGCGAGCTTTCAACCTTGTTTCAGCAAAATATGCACATCATGTTTGAAGGCATGATGATAACGGTTACGCAGGTGCGTGTGTCGCCCGATTTGGGTGTCGCCAGAGCGTATCTCAGCTTTTTTCCAACCGATAAAAAACAGCGCGGAATAGAGTTGGCTCAAGAGAAAAAAGGGCATTTGCGCAAGCTCCTTGCGGATCAGGTAGGTAAGCAACTTCGAAAAATTCCGGAACTCAGCTTCTTTGTTGATGACTCGCTGGATTATTTCGAAGAAATTGATCGCTTGCTCAAGAAGGGTTAATCGTGAATGTAGCTTTCTACATAGCGAGCAGGCATTTGTTTGCCAGGAAGTCCAAAGGTATCATCAATTTTATTTCGGGAATCTCTATGGTAGTAGTGGCGTTCATTACGGCTGCTATGATTGTCGTGATGAGTGCTTTCAACGGAATAGATGAATTGGTCAAGGCTATTTTTTCAAATGTAGATGCGCCACTTACTGTTGTGCCGTTGGAGGGAAGCGTTATTCCTGATTCATTGATCAATGCCGATGGCATACTCAGTATTGACGGCGTAATTGGTTTCAGCAGGGTCATAGAAGAAGATGTGCGTCTTTCGCATGAGAACAGCTATGCCATTGCAACCGTGAAGGGAGTAGAATCGAACTACGCTGATTTTTCTCCAATAGATACAGCAATAGTTGATGGTGAGTATTTGTTGGAGCTCGATAGCATGCCCTTCGCTGTTGTGGGTTCGGGAATACAGATGGAACTCGACATGCCCTTGCGTGAATATGCCCCAACGATCATGGAAATTGCAGCACCAATTCGCGGCCGACGTATTTCAGAGTTCAAGGAAGAGGCTTTCAATCAGGAGCATGTTGCTGTAAGCGGCGTGTTTGCGATCAATGCCGAGCTGGATGCGAAATATGTTTTGGTGCCTTTGAATTTTGCCCGAACGCTCTTTGGAATGAACGATGTTGTTTCGAGTATCGATGTTTTTACTTCGGAGAAATCGGACCCAAAAGAAATCGCACCATTGCTGCAGCAACAATTCGGGGGCACTGTGCGCATCATGACTCGGGAAGAAAAAAACGCGCTTATTTATAAAACGAATGCAAGCGAGAAGTGGGCTACGTTTTTGATTTTGCTGTTCATTTTTTTAATCGCATGTTTCAATATCATCGCTTCATTGACCATGCTGGTTATTGAAAAGAAACGCGATATTTTTACACTGAATTCAATGGGTGTGGATACCCAAGGCATTCAGCGGATATTCATCTATGAAGGTGTGCTTATAAACGTTATTGGTGCTTGCTTCGGCGCCTTGGTAGGGCTGGTGTTGTGCTTCGCGCAACAACATTATGGTCTCATTGAAATGACAGGTGGCGCTGTCGAAAGCTATCCGGTTAAAGTCGATTTCAGTGACGTGGTCGGCATCCTCACAACCGTAATCGCTGTGGGTGCTCTTTTTTCATCATTGCTGGTGCGCACGCTGGTGCGACGCTTTGCAGGCAATGCGATGATGGCAAAGGGATCTGCTAGTTAACATCGGCCTGTGAGAATATTCGATGTTGTGAAATATTGCAGCGCACGCATGGTTATACCTTCACTTACCTGAATAAGGCTACACGTTGAAACACATCAAGCGAATAGGTTGGATTTTGCTGGGGATATTCATCTTGCTCTCCCTGGCTATTTTCATTGTACTTCGGTTCTACGAAGATGAAATTGGAACCTATGCAGTGCAGAAACTCAAATCACAAGTTGAAACCAAGTTCGAGGTAGGCGATGTAGGCCTTGCTTTTTGGAAAACATTTCCAAATGCATCGGTAGAATTGAATGAGGTGTATGTGGAGGAGCGCGGCGATAAACCTGATACACTCCTGTTCGCACAAGCAATTTATCTCAAGTTTAATTTATGGGATGTTTTTCGGGGCGCCTATCGCGTCGATGAGGTCGATATCAACGGGGGCTCTCTCTATCTGAATGTCGATGCTCACGGGAAAAATAACTGGGAGGTTTGGAAGGCGGCTGCAAGTGATACTTCAAACTTTGAAATTGAGCTCGAAGAAATCTCATTGACAGACACTCGGGTTGTTTACAACGAAACACCTTCGGGCTTCAATATCGATTTGCTGGCTATTCAAGCTTCCGGGAGCGGCAATTTCTCGGCGAGAAATATGGACGTTGAGGTTTCTCTCGATTTGTTCATAGAAAATTTGAGCAGTAAAGGCGATGTCTACCTTGAAAAACGCGAAATCAACGGCGAGGTTGCCATGCATGCAGACCTTGACCGCCACTCCTATGTTTTCGATCCGGGGCAAGTGGCCTGCGACGATTTTGAATTGGTCGTGCAGGGTAGCATGAATGCAACGGGCAACGGGTCCATGGAGTTTACGGTGGATGCTCATGATCAACTCATCGAAGACGCAATGGATATCTTGCCACCCTCCGTTCGCAAGTCGATACGCGGTTACAAGGCTACAGGCGATTGCACCGGAAGAGCTACTATCTCAAGGCAAAAGGAAAACGACGCTGTGATGGTGGAGGTTGAAATGAAGTTAAGCGATGGAACGCTGCGTATGAAGGAAGAAGGAGTTGCGCTGGAGGATATCGCAACCGATTTTCATTACATACGAGGTGGTAAGAGGGATAGGATTCAGGTTAAATCATTTCGATGCGAATTGGACGGAAGTCATATTGAAGCTTCAGGAAGTATTGTTGGGTTTGAAACACCTGCTCTCGATGTGAAGGTATCGGCTCAACTTGAATTGAAGGACTTACGCGATTTTCTCGATCTCCAACAAATTGAAGTATGTGAAGGAGGTATTCGCGCTGAAGCTGCGCTCAACGGTACCCTTCGTTATGTGGAGGCCGATACTTCCTACAATTGGCGTGATATACTGGCAACGGGTCAGGCGCGCGTAGAAGGCGGATCGTTGAAGATGAGGAACTCGAATCGATTGTTCAGTGAAATGGCTGCCGATTTCACCTTCGATAAGCAGAGCGCCCGCATTGGGCAGTTCGCGGGCAAAGTGAACGGAAGTGATTTTGCACTTTCAGGAACTCTGCACAACGTTGTGGCATTTCTATTTGAGCCGCAAGCACGCGTTTTTTTAGATGCCAATTTGAAAAGTGAAGTGATCGATTTCACACAACTGGTCGAGGAGGAAACTTCTACGAGCATCGAGAGTGATTACGAATTGCTATTTCCTGCGCTACTCGATTTCAATTTGAATTGTTCCGTAAACAAGTTCATTTTTCGAAAATTTGAAGCCGAAGGCGTCAGGGGCATGGTGGTGCTGAATCAGGGTACGCTAACAGTTGATCCGGTTACGTTCGCAACGGCTGATGGCAAACTAAGCGCTCAACTCGTGTTGGCGCCCGTAAGTTCATCTGCTTATCGAATGAATTGTTTGGCTAATGTTCAGGGTATTCGCATAGACAAGCTCTTTACTGAATTTGAAAACTTCGGTCAGACTTTTATTCAAGACCGACATTTGAAGGGAGTAGCCAATGCCAATGTGCAGTTTCGAGCAGTTCTAACCAATGCGCTCGAATTGCCCTCGGATAAAATCGAAAGTGTAATCGACCTGTCTATCGAAAATGGTGAGCTCAACAATCTTGAGACGCTTCAGGAAATTGCCGACTATTTGCGCAACAATAAGTTGGTGGCGCCTTTTGTGGACGAAGATCGGTTCGCTGAGAGGATGCGAAACGTGAAGTTTTCCAAACTCGAGAATAGTATTCAAATCCGAAATCGGGTAATCACTATTCCGCTCATGGATATTCGAAGCAGAGCCATGGATATTGCTGCCAAGGGCACACACACGTTTGATCATGCTATTGATTATGCGGTTGGGTTCAACCTGCGCGACTTGCTGGTGCGAAAAGAAAAGGACTTGAT
>CAMAYP010000066.1 GCA_945862415.1 Chryseobacterium gleum
AGTCCCCAGTCCCCAGTCCCCAGTCCCCAGTCCCCAGTACCTAATACCTAACACCTATTACCTAGTCCCTACTACCTATTGAACCGCCAACCACGCCATCAACCCCATACCTGTTTTCAACGCTTCTTCATCGATATCGAACCGCGGATGGTGCACGCTGAAGCTCTTCGATTCATCGTTGGGTGATGCTGTGCCCAAGCGATAGAAACAACCGGGCATTTCGTGACCGAAGTAAGCGAAATCTTCCGCAGTCATGCGCACATCGAGGTCTACTACGTTTTCACTGCCGAGATATTCAACCGCGAATTCGCGAGCGCGCATGGTCAATGATTCATCGTTCTTGAGAACGGGATAACCTACTTCTATTCTGAAATCGACTTCACCGCCCATGCCATTCACCAGGCCTTCTGCGAGGGCTTTCATACGCTCGTGCGCATCTTTGCGCCAGCGTTCATCGAAGGTGCGAAACGTTCCTTCGAGCTTCACCTCGCTCGGTATAATATTGGTGGCACCATTCGCGATTACTTTCCCAAACGACAAAACGCTTGGCATGGCTGGGTGTGCCCAGCGACTTACTACTTGTTGCAACGCTACTATGAGGTGAGAAGCAATAAGTACGGGGTCGATGTTGCGATCGGGCTTTGCTCCATGGCCACCGCGGCCCTTCACGGTTACATACAATTCATCGGCACTGGCCATATACACGCCAGGCTTCAATCCGATTTTTCCGGCAGGCAATTCCGGGTATACATGCTGACCGAAAATGGCTTGCGGCTTGCGTTTGGCAAAGACGCCATCTTTCAGCATAAGCGATGCTCCACCGGGCAACACTTCTTCAGCCGGTTGAAAAACGAGTTGAATTGTTCCTTCGAATTGATCGCGCAACTCGTTCAAAATAATCGCTGCACCCAACAACGACGAAGTATGTACATCGTGCCCGCAAGCATGCATTAAACCTTCGCGCTTGCTCTTGTAATCAACGTCGTTCTGCTCCACGATTGGCAGCGCATCCATGTCGGCACGCAACGCAACCAGGCGCGATTCAGGATTGTTTCCGCGGATGAAAGCAGTAAGGCCGTGTCCGCCAATGCCTGTATGCACCTCGAGTCCGAGGCGTTGCAACTGAGCCGCGACAAACGAGGATGTCTCAACTTCCTGGTACGAAAGTTCAGGATGCATGTGCAAATGCCTGCGCATAGCGAGCACGTCGGTATAGTGAGCTTCGGCGAGTACACGTATTTGTTCTGGGTTGATTTTCATAGATCGGTTTCTATTAAGGACACATGCACACCTTCGACGGATTCATCACGTCAACCAATTCCGATGTGGTATCGGTCATGGCAACAATGAATGAGTAATCGCCGTAGTTCAAGTGATACCTGCGCGGATTTGCCTTCACATCGCTCTTGTCAAAATCGAACGAACCGTCGCTTTTGGCCAACTGCAATTGTGCATCGGTGAGTCCGTAGCACTGCATTTTAAACGCTGCACAGGAGTCGATGGCGAACGGGAAGTCGCGCAAATCTTCTTTCATGCGCTTTTGCGGTGTCCAGCCCAACCAGTCATAGTTCGGAAACATGAAAAACACCACCGCACATCCAATGGCAACACCAATGAGAAAGCGCAGCAATCGTTGTTTGAAATTCATAGCGCAAGAATACTACAGAAGGGAGGTAAGAAGTACTAAGGACGAATTACTAAGTACCGATGTGTCACTGATTCTGGTCAGGGTCATGGTTAAGTACAAAGGACGAAGTACTAAGTACCGAAAGGATTCACCTTCGATTTGGCAAGCTATTCCGGTAATTAGTACTTTGATAAGTAGTAAGTACCAAGGACTAAGTTCGGTTACGCACAGAAGTCATCATACAAACTCCTTTCACATCGGTACTTAGTACTTCGTAATTAGTACTTGAAAAGTACTAAGTACAATTGACTAAGTACGGATGCGTATAGAAGTCTTCATAAAAACTCCTTTGCCGTCGGTACTTCGCACTTTGTAATTGGTACTTTGATAAGGGTTTGTGTCGCAAATACGAGGGCGGATGATAAGCACGCATTACTATGAACCGGAAGAATGCACCTTCAACTAAGGTCCACCCTTCCGGCACTTCGTACTTTGTCATTCGCACTTATCCATCGGGTCAACTATTTTCGTACAAAATTTCATCGATGCTAGATGTTCGTGGGTTATCCTTCAACTATCCTTCTGGGCCTTCATTTGCCTTTCCTGATTTCTCCTGTGGGAAGGGCGAGCATCTGCTGGTGTTGGGTCAGAGCGGAAAAGGAAAAACTACCTTGCTGCATTTGCTTGCAGGTATGATACGGCCAACAGCTGGCAGCATACGCATTCAAAACACGGACATTGCCACGTTGACGAATCGCGAACTTGATAAGTTTCGTGGACAACACATTGGCATCGTTTTTCAAACCGCTCATTTTGTTGATTCAATAAACGTTTTGGACAACCTCATGCTGTCGCCCTTTTTATCGGGTAAAAAAACCGCGAAGGCAGAGGCAATGGCTGTGCTGGAGCGACTCAACGTTGCACATAAGACAAAGCAAAAACCGGCCTCGCTGAGCGTGGGTGAGCAACAACGTTGCGCCATAGCCCGGGCTGTCTTTCACAAGCCCGATGTAATTCTGGCGGATGAACCCACAAGCGCGCTCGATGACCAGAATGCGGAGCAGGTCATTGCGATGCTCGAAGAGCAGGCCCTTCAAACAGGAGCTGCGCTCATCATCGTAACACACGACAAGCGACTGAAGGACCGTTTTCAAAAACAGATCACACTATGAACCTGCTGAAAATTTCGTGGAGCAACATCCAGCACAAGCCACTCAATACGTTGCTGAGCATCGTGCTGCTTGCTTTTGGTATCGGCATTATCTCCATGATGCTTCTGCTCAAGGCGCAAATAAGTGAGAAGTTTGACCGCAACATCAAAGACATCGATTTTGTGCTTGCAGCGAAAGGAAGTCCGCTGCAAAGCATGCTGGCCAATATTTACCACGTCGACGTGCCCACGGGCAACATCAAGGTTTCGGACGCCAAGCGAATCATCAAAAACCCGATGGTGGCCGAGGCTATTCCATTGGCCTATGGCGATAACTATGAGAAGTTTCGCATTGTTGGTACGAATGAAAAATATCCGAACCATTACGGCTGCACAATCGCTGAAGGCCAACTGTTTGCCGCACCTTTTGAGGTAACCATTGGATCCGTCGTAGCACACGAAACCGGCCTCAAGTTGGGCAGCACCTTTACAAGTGTTCACGGCTACGACAACGCCGCCGAAGACACCGATGCGCATCACCATCAAGTATTCACAGTGGTAGGCATGTTCGAGCGCAGCAACTCCGTCATCGACAACCTCATACTCACACCGGTAGAAACTACCTGGATGGTGCACGAACACACTGAAGAAGCGGCGCCCTCCGATAGCAGCATTGTTGACTCCACCCATGTTGAGCCCGAGCGTGAAATGACGGCCTATCTCATCAAGAAGCGGAACAAAGGAGCCTTTGGCATGCTCTCCAAACAAACGGAAGACACGACGATGCAACTGGCCAATGTGGCCGTTGAAAACAGTCGCCTCATGAACAACTTCGGGCTAGGCTTGAGCACTATCACAGCCATTGCCATCGCTATTATGGTCATTTCATTCATCAGCATTTTCATTTCACTCTTTAACTCCATGCGCGAGCGCCGGTATGAACTAGCCCTCATGCGCACAATGGGCGGAACCCGAGCTACGCTGTTTGCGCTGATCATCCAGGAAGGCTTACTCCTCGTATGTATTGGCTATGCCGTGGGCCTGCTGTTAAGTCGAGCCGGGTTGCTTGTGCTCAGCAATTTCATGCAAGAGAGCTTCCACTATGGTTTGGATAATTTGGGCATCAACTCTCAGGAACTCGCACTACTCGGACTAACTTTGTTCGTCGGATTGCTCGCGTCGGTAATACCCGCTTGGCAAGCCCTTAAAATTGATATATCCAACACGTTGACGAATGCTTAAGAAGATTGTATTTGTAATTATCGGCATAGCCTTGGCTGCCGGCACGTATGGATTCATGTGTGTAAACAACGAGCCGGCGCTTCCTGTAAAAGCCCGCACCATGATTGAGTGGACACCCGGCGAGTCTGTCTCTGTAATTCCACACTTCTTCAGCAACGCGATTGTAGAACTTACCTGGCAAAGCCTCACCGACGTTACATTCAAAGAAATGTATGTGCAAGACATCGACTCGTACTACTGGAAACCAACCTTTGGCGCGAGCGTGAAAGCCATGGAAGGCAAAGAGGTTTACATTACAGGCTATGTGATACCTGTTGACTATGATGAGAATTTCTATGTAGTGTCGCGCTACCCATACGCCAATTGCTATTTCTGCGGAGGAGGTGGGCCCGAGTCGGTGGTCGATCTTCGTTTTGCCGGAAAAAACCGCACTTACAAAACAGATGAACGATTGACCTTCAGAGGAAAGCTCAAGCTCAACGCCACCGACATCTATCAAATGAATTATATCCTCGAAGGCGTCACAGAGTTTAAACCATAATCGTTATCTTCGCGAGGTATTAATTACCTAACCTAATGTGCTCCTTCGTTCGCCACTCCACTTTGGCGATTCTATTCATATGCTGCTTTCTGCATGCGCGGTCGCAAAGCAACCGCTGTGATTCGATTCAATGGAATTTCGATGTGAACCAGTTTGCTATTGATGGTGATAACCTCATGGCTGATTTTGCAGATAAAGGATGGACTCCCGAATTTTTTCAAACCGCAGATATCGATGTGACCATTTACGGCGCTACCGATTGTCCGGGCACCTATGCATACAACTCAAAGCTGGCGGGCAACCGAGCGTTGTACCTCCGCAATTACTTTGAAGTTTCGGCATTTCCCAAACTCACTATTGTTGACTCCTACGCAATCCCTGAGCGCAACTGCACAAGGCCAAGTCAGGGCTACAACCGCGCCGACCGTGTAACCGCACTCAAGGTTTGCTGGGCGGGTGAAAACGCACCGGTGGTTACACAAAACAACACGCAAGAAGGAAAAAAGGAAGTCGTTAAAGTGAATGCCGACATGGCATCAAGTGAGGTTGAAGTTCAAAAAACAAACACAAACGTAGGAATCGAAACAACCGCTGAAACGAAAGGAAACGAAGCGAACAACACGCAGGTAAACAACTCGGTAGTTGAAACGATTGCAGAAGTAAAATCCACCGATACACAAGCCACCGCAGAAGCAGTTAAAACCGCAGCAAGCGACTCGTTGCAAACACAGCAAAACGTGACTGCTGAAACAATCGATATAGTTGAAACAACAGCAGATTCTAGCTTCACCGCCGTAAGTGAAACTTCGATTGAAGCAGTGAACGAACAAATGGGCGTGGACTCCATAAATGTGTTGATGGTAGACAGCACGTACACACTTCCTTTTAAGCCGAAAAAAGTATTCGACCTAGAATCATCAAACGAGCTTAATAAGGGAGATGAGCTAATCATGGAAGGACTCAATTTCTACCCCGGTAGCCATCACACACTTCCGGAAGCCAAATCGATTCTGAAAAAGCTGCTTCAAACCCTACAAGAGAACCCCACGATGATAATCGAAATTCAGGGACACGTTTGTTGTGCTTCGAAGCCAAACGAAGACGGGCTCGACGACGAAACCGGCGACTTCAAGCTTTCCTGGAACCGTGCACAATATGTGAGCGATTACCTCATCCAAAACGGAATTGCTCAAGAGCGTGTAACTTATCGCGGATTCGCCATGACGCGTCCTTTGGTTTATCCTGAAAAAACCATTCAAGACCAAATCCAAAACCGCCGGGTTGAAATTCTCGTAACCGCAGAATAGCAGCTATGTGCGAGGTGCAATGTGCGAAGTGCGAAGTACCGAAAGGTCACACCTTCGACAACAGCGCACCCTTCCGACACATCGCGCCTCGCACCTCGCACCTCGCACCTCGCACCTCACACCTCGCACCTCGCACCTCGCACTTTGTAATTAGTACTTATTTCGCAGTACTTTCGCGACCGTTAATTCAAACAACAATGGCAACAACAACCGCAGACATCTCAAACGGATTGTGCTTTCGTATGGATAGCCACATCTGGCGTGTAATAGAATTTTTGCACGTAAAACCAGGAAAAGGTCCGGCCTTCGTTCGTACCAAAATCAAAAATCTCAACAACGGTAAAATCGTCGACAAAACCTTCAACAGCGGAGTTGCTATTGACGTTGTTCGCATTGAAACACGGGAGTATCAGTTCCTTTACAAGGACGATAATTATAACTTCATGAATCTCGAGGATTTCGAACAAATTTCGATTCCCGATGTCATGATCAACGCTCCGCAATTCCTCAAAGAAGGCATGAAGTGCATCGTACTTTTCAATACAGAAGACGAGCAACCCATGAGCTGCGACTTGCCACAGTACGTTGAATACGGCATCACATACACAGAACCCGGTGTGCGCGGCGACACAGCAACTAACGCTACGAAGCCCGCTACACTTGATATCGGCGTGGACGTGCGTGTTCCTCTGTTCATCAACGAAGGCGATACCGTGCGTGTTGATACTACAACAGGTCAGTACCACGAACGTGTAAAAAAATAAACCGACCACACACAATACAAAAGGCCGCGATTGCGGCCTTTTTTCTTTGCATGCACACCTCGTATTTTTGACAACACATGAAACTCCCTCGCCCATATACACTCAGGGAAATTGCCGATATCATCGCGTGTGAATTCGATGGTAGCGCCGATTTTCCCATTACCGGCATCAATGAAATTCATCAAGTTGAGCACGGTGATATCGTTTTCGTGGACCACCCGAAATACTACGACAAAGCGCTTGAGTGCGCAGCCTCGGTTGTAATCATCAATAAAAAAGTAGCGTGTCCGATTGGAAAAGCACTGCTGTTTTCGGACGATCCGTTCTCAGCTTATAACCAACTCACCCGACACTTTTCACCCTGGGTTATGCCACAGGAAAACAGAGGGAAAAACGTCACAATCGGCGCCAATAGCGTGGTTCACCCGTCCGTAATAATGGGCAACAACATTCACATAGGCGACCATTGTGTTATTCACCCGGGTGTTGTGCTCTACAACGACATTACTATTGGCCACAACTGCATAGTGCATGCCAACACGGTCATAGGAAGCGAAGCCTTCTATTATAAAAATCGCCCCGAGGGCCGCGAAAAAATGCACACCGTAGGCTGTGTTGTGATAGAAGAAAATGTAGAAATAGGCGCCGCCTGCACCATCGACCGCGGGGTTTCGGGTGCAACTTTCATAGGCGCTTCAACCAAAATAGACAACCAAGTGCACATTGGTCACGACACGACCATCGGAAAAAAATGCCTGCTTGCCGCGCAAGTAGGCATTGCGGGCTGTGTCACAATCGAAGACGAAGCCATTCTCTGGGGCCAGGTGGGTGTTACCAGCGATGTGATTATTGGCAAGGGCGCAGTTGTGCTCGGGCAAAGCGGTGTTACCAAAGACATCGCAGGAGGAAAAACCTATTTCGGTTGCCCCGCAGAAGAGGCAAGAGGAAAGTATCGTGAGCTGGCATTTATCCGCAAGTTGCCCGCAACCATGGAGAAGCTCGGATTGTAATACCTTTGATGCAATCACGGAATGGACAATCAACGGCTCAACAACAAGGTAAAACAACGCGATTTCAAGCTCAATGCGCTGCTCGAAATTACGGCGGCCATCAACGCTAACCTCAGTGTTGGAAGTCTGCTTGAGCACTATCAACGCGTGCTTCGCGAGCACCTCTCCATTGAAAAAATAATCCTGTTTACCAAAGAAGAAAACTGGAAGTGCATTCTGCGTTTCGGAGTAGAGAAAGGGGAAATCAAAGAAATCATCAGCGACGACTTCTTCACCCAAAGCAAAGAAATTTCACTTACTACAGGGCGATCCAAAGAATCGTTCGACCTGGCAATACCCATTGTTCAGAACGGACAAACCATTGCCTATGTGTTGGCGGGCGACAACAGTGAGCAAGAAATTCGCATGAGTCCGGTCATTAAGCACATGCGTTTCATTCAAACCATCACCAACATCTTGGTGGTTGCGATTCAAAACCGTGCACTGCAAGAAGAGAACATTCGCCAGGAAAGAATAAAGAAAGAACTGGAGCTCGCTGCGGAAATGCAGGCGATCCTCTTGCCTCACCATCTTCCTAAAAACAAGCACTACGAGGTAAGCGCTTTCTACAAAGCGCATCAACAAGTGGGCGGCGACTATTACGACTTCATGGAGTTGAGCGACGACGAGGTGATGTTTTGCATGGCCGATGTTTCCGGAAAAGGCGTTAGCGCGGCTTTCTTAATGGCCAATTTTCAGGCATACCTGCGTTCCATATTCGCCTTCAAGCAAGGCAGCCTCACCGACATGGTCACAGAGCTTAACACACGCGTCATGCAAACGGCTCTGGGAGAAAAATACATTACCCTCTTCTTGGGTGTTTATAACAAATCGACCCGCATACTGCGCTACGTAAACTGCGGCCACAACCCGCCTATTTTGGGCGACATCAATGGTTATACCCAACAGCTGAAGCTCGGCACCATTGGGTTGGGAATGTTTGAAGAGCTACCCAAAGTTGTGGAAGGAAACGTGGTGCTCGAACCCGACTCCATCATTGTGTGTTTCACCGATGGTTTGGTAGAGACCGAAAACGTGAACAATGAGGAATACGGCACCGACCGACTCGAAAAGGTACTGCTCGCGTTCTTCAAAGACGGAATCTCCATCATCAACGATACCATCATGCAATCGCTCAATGACTTCAAAGGCGATAGCCCCTACAACGACGATTTGGCGATACTGAGCTGTCGTTTTCATTGAGCGAACCCGCACGCCATGGATTCGTTTACTTCACACATTCAACAAGTACTGAGCACACATGGTGTGGAAGAACAACACACGCTGATTATTGCGGTGAGCGGCGGTTCCGACAGCATGGCGCTTCTTCATGGCTGCGCCTCGTTGCACAGCCGCTGCGTGGCGGCGCATGTCAATTATGGCTTGCGCGGAGAAGAAAGCAACGTCGACGAAGCACTCGTGCGAGATTACTGCTCCTCTCACCACATTCCCCTTGAAAAGTTCCGTGTTCAAGAAGAGCAATGGAAAGAACATCCAGGCTCAACCCAAGAAGCCGCGCGCGCCATACGCTATGCCTGGTTTGAAGAACTACGTCTGAAACACGGAGCCCGCTTCGTTCTTACAGCACACCACGCCAACGACCAAACGGAAACCATGCTCTATCAGTTCATTCGAGGAGGGGCCGGCAGATCCGTTTATGGCATGCAGCCACGCTCCGAAAACATACTTCGACCTCTGCTTGCGTTGACTCAAAAAGAGTTAATCGAATATAGAGAGCAACACGGCATACCCTGGCGTCACGATAGTTCCAATGACTCCGATAAGTACGCTCGAAACAGGGTAAGGCACGACCTGTTGCCCGTTATCGAAGCCATGAACCCCTCCATTCACGAAAACATTCAACAACGCTCTGAATGGATGCACCAAGAACAGGCTATGGCTGAATGGGCGGCTAAGTCCTATTTCAAAAACAACCTTTGCATTGCAAGCGGCGCCGAAACACTTTCCATTCGCCATCTCAACGAAACCGGCTTCATGCAAGCGCTGCTCTGGAAATGGCTTTCTCCTGTTGGATTTTCGTCGCCAACTGTCATTCAAATTTCATCTGCTATAGCCCACGCCGGACACGAGGCCCTGTGGTTCAAATCCAGCACTCACGAGGTTTGCATTCAGGGCGACACGATAACTTGCATTTCGAAAGGTGACCCTGTCAACATACTGATTGAGTCGCTCCCGTGGTCGAACGATAACATTCGAATAGACCTCTGTGCAGCGGAAGAAACAGAGTTTACCACCGACAACAAAAGACAGTACTTGGATGCCGACAAACTCACGTTGCCGTTTCATCTGCGCTCGTGGGAGCAGGGCGACCGCATGCATGCTTTGGGCGCACCGGGTGTTCAGAAAGTATCCGACATTCTTACGCATACAAAAACTCCTTCGTGGAAAAAAAGGCAAGTGCTCGTCCTTACTTGTGGTGAAGACATCGCCTGCATTCTGCAAACACGCATAAGTGAAAATTTCAAAAGAACCGCTTCAACAAAGAGGTGTGTAAGAATCCAATTTTCCTGATGTTGTAACCTTTCCCGGTTGGATGGCGTTTCAAAGAGAACTTAAACTGTAAACACGACGCTATGATCACCACACTCAACATACATTCTCGATACGACATTGAAACACTTGCTCGAATGGTCTTTAAAACACAGGACGTGCTCAACACCGAGAAAGAACGTATTCGCCGCAGTGCGAGCCTTCTAAAAGCGGCTGTGCTCGACTCGTTGAGTAAGGTTGAGGTTATTCTTACGCTGGAAGACAAAGAGTCGCAAAAGAAGTTGTGATCGCGCATCATCGCCGCAGGTAACGACCGCGTTATGCTCGACAAAGGCGTAAGCATCCCGGTACAATGCATCATCAACGTCGAATTTCCGAACTAAGAGAAGTCCACTCAACTTCAAGTTTTGCATCTTTTGTTACACACCCCATTGGGTCATTCCGATTATTTTTGGCTTCATGAATCGGAATGCATCTCTCACCACGCGGGCTCTATTAGCTTTTGCGCTCTTTTTAATAGTTCAGTTTACAGCGTATGCTCAAATTTTCCAACCTGTTAAATGGAAATTTTCCGTAAAGCCGTTAGAGAACAACGAGTACGAAATCAGCGCGTCTGCCACCATCGAAGACACGTGGCACGTCTATGCGCTATCGGTATCTGATAAGGCCGATGCAATTGGCCCAATTCCGACTACGTTCAAAATCAATGGCTCTTCCGATTTCGAACCCGTTGGCAAAACGAAAGAGGGCAAATACATCACGCACTTCGATCCCAATTTCGAAATGGATCTGAACTATTTCGAAAAAAGCGCGGTGTTCAAACAAAAGATCAAAGCCAAGAGCGACAAGCCATTCAAAGTATCCGGTGTAGTTGAATACATGGCCTGCAACGATGAGCGCTGCATTTTCCCCGACCCCGAAATCTTCGACTTGAGCATCACGCCCAACGGTACTACCGAAGAAACGGTCGAAACCACAGCACCAGCGGCAAGCAGCGGCGGCAAGGAAAACCACACCAGCTGGAATTACAGCATATCAGCCGTCTCCGCGAACGAATACGCGTTGACATTCAAGGTGACGATGGAGCCCGGGTGGCACATCTATGCGCAAAAGCTCGAAAGCAATGAAGGGCCCGTTCCCACCTCATTCACTTTTGATCCTAACGCTGATTATACGCTCGATGCTCCAGTGACCGAGCCAAAACCCAAACGCCTATACGACAAGAACTTCATGATGAATATCGATTATCATGAAGGCACAGTTGTATTCGACACAAAGGTTATTGGCAAAGGTGCTTCACGAACTCCTATAGCTGCATCCATCGAATTCATGCAGTGCAACGACACACGCTGCTTACCGCCTCAGACGATTCATGTAAAATTCGATCCGGCCACCTTACAAGCCATGGAGTTCGACCCATTGGCCAATACCGAGTCGACCACTCCGGCCGGCAACGACCCCTTCAAAATGCCGGGCGTTGATCTCAACAACCCGCTCAACAACTGCGGTCAGGAAAAAGAAAACTACGGGCTCTGGGCCATCTTCCTGTTCGGTTTGATTGGCGGACTGCTCGCGCTCCTTACACCGTGTGTGTTTCCAATGATTCCCCTAACGGTTTCATTCTTCTCGAAAGGAGCGGAAAAAGGAAAGGGCAAACAGCGGGCAATGACCTACGGGTTTTTCATTTTCATGATTTACTTCCTGCTGTCGCTGCCGTTTCACCTTTCGAAAAACGTTGACCCCGAGGTGCTAAACTCCATTGCTACCAACACCTGGCTCAACATCGGATTCTTTGTGGTGTTCCTCGTTTTTGCTATTTCGTTTTTTGGCTTCTATGAGATTACACTCCCCAGCGGGCTTGCCAATAAAGTAGACAGCGCATCGGATGTAGGGGGTGTCATTGGTGTATTTTTCATGGCACTAACACTCGCTATCGTTTCGTTCTCATGCACCGGCCCCATATTGGGAACTGTAATAGGCAGTATCTACAGCACCGACATACAGGGTGTGGTCAACTTCCTGGGCCTGGAGCTTTCCATGCCCGCAGCAAAAGTTTCCGCTGCCATGATGGGTTTTGGTATAGCCCTAGGCGGACCATTCGCGCTTTTCGCAGCATTCCCCAGCTTGCTCAAAAAACTGCCAAAAGCAGGCGGCTGGATGGACGATTTCAAGGTGTCACTCGGTTTCATGGAAGTGGCTCTCGCCATCAAGTTCTTGTCCAATGCCGACCTAGTAGAGCAATGGGGTGTATTCAAGCGCGAATCCTTCTTCGCATTATGGATCTTGGTGGGCGCGCTGTGGGCTCTTTACATGTTCAAGGTATTTACATTTAAACCCGGCCAAGGAGCAAAGGGTTGGTCTAAATTCAAGATTGCCTTCACTACGCTCATCGTCATCTTTACTCTCCGACTTATTCCGGGAGTGTTGCCTCCATCAGAGCTAAACCGATTCGATTTTCTGAGTGGTTTCCCACCGCCGAAATCCTACTCTTGGTATCACTATGAAGAGGAATTCCACATTTACAAAGACTTGGCAGAAGCTATGAAGGCCGCTGAAGAACAGGGTAAGCCCATCTTCATCGACTTTACCGGATGGGCTTGTGTAAACTGTCGCAAAATGGAAGACACCGTATGGCCTGACGAAACGGTGCGCGCAATACTGTCCGACAAATACATCATGTGCTCTCTATATGTGGATGAGAAAGTGGACCTGCCCACCGAGGAGCAATTTGTTTACACCACAAGCGACGGTCGCAAAAAGATGATCAAGACCGTTGGCAACAAATGGGCAACCTTTCAAACAGAAACGTTTCAAAACAACTCGCAGCCCATGTATGCGCTGCTCTCCCCGAAAGGAGATTTGCTTTCGCCCATCGAGCAGTACAACCCCGACGTGAAAAAGTATACCGAATGGCTCAACTGCGGCTTGTCGGCCTTCGATAGCTGGAAAGCCAATTGAGTGCATGATGGCGGGCCTATGTAAGGCCAGCGTCTGTGGACGCGCAGCAGCGCGTCCTTACCCCGTTTTTTCATGTGCGTTATGTTGATTGTTTGATAACTCTACCTTGCCTTCACTCCGATTTCTTACTTTTTTAGCGCTATGCGCACAAGCGGTCTTCATATTTTATTTGTTGTAGTGGCAACCCTGTGGTTGCAAACCGGTTTTGCACAAAAAACAGTGGTAACCGGAAAGGTAATTGACGCTGTAACCAAAGAGCCGTTGCCCTTTTCACCGGTCATGTTCGTTGGCACCAAATCCGGAGCACAAACCAATTTGGACGGCAACTACAAAATCGACACATACTACAGCAGCGATTCCCTCCGTGTGATGGTTCTCGGGTATGCTCCACTAACAAAAAAAGTCAAACAAGGCACAACAAGCGTAGTCAACTTCGAGCTTGTTGCCGCATCGAGCGAAACCGGAGAGGTCGTCATACGCCCCGACGATGGCCCCAACCCGGCCATTGCCCTCATGAAGAAGGTGATTCGCAACAAGAAAATCAACAACCGCGAAAAGCTTGATGCTTATGAATATGAGGCCTACAACAAAGTGGAGTTCGATCTCAACAACATCACTGAAAAATTCCAGGACCGTAAGATTTTCAACGCATTTGAATTCGTCTTCGAGGGAGTAGACACCACACACGAAAAGCCCTACCTACCTGTATTCATGACCGAGTCTCTTTCTGATTTTTACTTCAAGCGAAATCCGAAACTGTCAAAGGAGATTGTAAAAGCAACGAAAGTGAGCGGTGTGGAAAACGAGTCTATCAACCAGTTCCTGGGCGACATGTACCAAAACATCAACGTGTACGACAACGAGCTGGTAGCCTTCAGCAAAAGCTTTACAAGTCCACTTTCTACGTATGCACTGGGTTTTTACGATTACGGCCTTGTCGATAGCGCCACCATCGATGGCAAGTGGTGCTACAAGCTTCAATTCTTTCCGAGGCGCAAAGCAGAACTCCTATTCTTCGGTGAAATGTGGATTGCAGACACTTCATTTGCTGTGAAAGAAATTGAAGCAACCATCGCCGAAGGCGCCAACATCAACTGGATCAAGGATTTCAAGGTAAAGCAAACATTCAACGAGATTGAACCTGAGGTATGGATGCTCACACAAGACGAGCTTGTGGTGGACTTCAATGTTTCCGAGAAAAAACTCGGTGCATACGG
>CAMAYP010000067.1 GCA_945862415.1 Chryseobacterium gleum
ATTTTAAAGAATACTTGTTGCGCGAGGCCGGAAACGACAAGCATGTTATAGTTCTGGCGAATAAAACCGACGACACTCATTTCGACGAAGGCGTTTTCAATAGGCACTTTGCGGGTGAAGAGCAGCTTTTAAAGATATCGGCTAAGCACGGCACGCACATTGAGCAGCTTAAGCAGTCGCTGCGCAACGCTATCGATTTGGGCAAAGTTCACAGCGGCGAGACCATTATTACCAATGCTCGGCATCATGCAGCGCTGACAAAGGCATCGGAAGCACTCACCGATGTACTCCAGGGCATGGACTCCGGACTGACCGGCGATTTTCTCGCCATCGACATTCGACGCACATTGCATCATTTGGGAGAAATCACAGGCAACGTATCACCCGATGATTTATTGAACCATATCTTCAGTTCGTTCTGTATTGGAAAGTAAGAATAATATTGCCGTGCTAATCTCAAATGAAATCCTGAGTTACTAGTTCAAATACCTGGGGTAAAATTTGCCATATCGAATGAAATAGTTCGAATCCAAGCGCATCTCACCTTGGCCATTTCTGAAAACAAGTTGATGAAGAATTTAGCAGGATTTCGAGCAGATATGCAAACGCAGAACAACGCAAACACGTAGGTAGGGATATACTTCATGAATGGTATAACATCATGAAAGAAATATAGCAAAATAAGACTTGCCAACCACTTAATCCCCTCACACTTACATCCAAATTGGCACGGAAAAACATATGGAACAAAAGTTACCCTAATTTGCGCCTACTAACAGTCCATGGGGGAAATATTAAATAACGCTCTGATCCACCGCCTTTATCCAATGCATATTGTATTTGGTGAAGATGGTCGAATCCAATTCACCAGTGAAAACGTTGGCGCCGCATTTCCCGGTGCGAGGTCCATCTTCGACTTGTTGGCGCCTAATAGTGCTAATGAACTGCTGGAGTTCGTCCGCAAGCTCGCGATGAACTCGGCTCAGCAAGGCACTATCGATATATTCTCCATACAAACCTTTACGCTTTGGTTGTGCAAAGTCACAAGCTACGACGATGCCGGGAATTGGTTTCTTGGTATGGAACCCTCAGACAGGAAAAGGCCTGCAGAATTAAGTCCGGAGTTTCTTAGCACTGAAGAAATTCAAGAACTTCAGCGTAAAACAATTTTTTACGAGGCATTACTGCAGCAATTACCTGCAGAACTAGCCGTATTCGATCTGGAATTCAAGTTTCTCTTTGTCAATCAGAACGCAATAAAAAACGATGAGCTACGCAAATGGCTAATTGGCAGGAAAGAAATTGAATACTGGAAATCAAAAAATTTACCCCTTGATAAAACACTGGTACGTATAGAGGCATTTAAGAAAGCGATTGAAGAGCGAAAATCTAGCTCTGTTGAAGAAATTTTTCACGCCGGCACTGAAAACGAGAAACAGTACGTTCGGATTACACACCCCTATTTTAAAGAGGGCGAGTTACAATTTTTGCTTTCATATGGTATCGACATAACAGCACTGAAACAGACAGAAAACAAACTCATTCAGCAGAATGTTGAACTCGAAAAAGTCAATGCCGAACTCGATCAGTTTGTATATAGTGCATCACATAATTTGCGTGCGCCTCTTCTTTCGATGAAAGGTCTTTTGAGTTTGATTTCATTGGATGATACGGCATTTGAAGATCGAAGCCGGTTTATGGGGGAGGTTTACAAGTCTATTGAACGACTTGATGCCACAATTCACGATATAATCGAATATTCTAAAAATGCACGCCTGGCCATTTCTCCTCAGGAAATTGATATTGAACAAATAATCCACTCTACGATTGAGGAACTAAAGTTTTTTGACCAAAGCAAGGTTCACGTAAGTGTACAAACGGAATTAAAGGCCACGCTATTCAGTGATGAACGACGCATACGCTCAATCATACACAACATTATTTCCAACAGTATTAAATATGCTGATCCTGCAAAAGAAGAGCGACACCTCACTATTACCTTGAGCACATCAGAAAGCCTTTGTTCGATTGTGTTTTCTGACAATGGCATTGGTATCGCAAAAGAAAATCAAGAACGCGTTTTCGACATGTTTTATCGTGCCACGAGTCTTCGCACAGGCTCCGGCTTAGGGCTTTACATCGTCAAGGAAATGTTGCACAAACTTGGAGGGCGCTTGGAATTAACATCTCAAGAGGGCGAGGGAACGTCCATTGCTATTGAAATACCAAACACACTGGTTGAGTTTGCAAGTTGATGACCGTATGACTTTTGATTGCGAATGTGTTTCATCGTATTTCCACTACCTTTCAGCATTCATCCCCGGCAATGAAAGAAATAGACAGCAATTCGAACTCAGCCGACACAGTCCCTCGCGAAGAATACAATCGAATTCTCAACGAGAATCATCTGTTGCGCGCCGTTCTCAATCAACTACCCTCTGAATTGGTTGTTGTTGATACCGACATGCATTATCTCTTCGTGAACAAAGCAGCGGTAAAGGACGACGAGATTCGGGAGTGGATGATTGGTAAAACGGATACTGCCTTTTGGGAACGAAAGAATCGTAACTCAGAACTATCCCTCAAACGACGAGAAGGTTGCGAAGAGGTTATTCGAACCAAGCAAGACTTGCAGTTCGAGGAATCCTTTCATGTTGGTACACCGCAAGAAAAACACTATGTCCGTTTGCACCGTCCCAATTTAAAAGAAGGCGAACAGAATTACATCCTTGTCTATGGACAGGAAGTTACAGAATTGAAAAAAAGCGAAGAGCGTCTTAAACACCAAAACACTGAACTGGAAAAGGTCAATCATGAACTCGACCAATTCGTTTACAGTGCCTCACACAATCTTCGAGCGCCGCTACTTTCCGTGAAGGGTTTGCTCAATCTCATTGAACAGGATGAGATGGATGCGCCGACACGCAAGCGTTTTATTGAGGAAATCCATAAATCCATACAGCGATTAGACGGAACCATCAAGGATATCATTGAATACTCCAAAAATGCACGGCTCGACATACAGCCATCCTGCATTGATTTGGAACAACTCATACAAAACACGCATGAAGACCTTAAGTTTTATGAAGGCACTACCGTTTCGTTGGAATTGCGTATCGAACAATCGACTCCTTTCTACTCTGATGAGCACAGGATAAGATCCATAGTGCACAATATCATGTCTAACAGTGTGAAGTATAGCGATAATCAGAAGGACGCTTGTTGGCTGAACATTGAGATCCATGCAGATCAAGAGAAGTGTGTGTTTGATTTTACCGACAATGGCAAAGGCATTCCTGCAGAATATCAGTCGCGCGTGTTCGATATGTTTTACCGTGCAACAAGCGAAAGGAGCGGATCGGGGCTTGGACTCTACATCGTCAAGGAAATGACAGAACGCATTGGCGGCACCGTAGAGTTGGAATCACAGTTGGGCATTGGTACTAAGCTGCGGTTGACGTTACCTATGCTTGCTAATCAGCCAACTGCATAACGTACTCGGTCTTACCCTCTTCATACACTTCGTAGACAAACACTACATCCTCTGCTACACCTTTTGCCGTAACGTATTCAGTAAGTTCCGGATACGATTTCATGGCGCCTATGATCATAGAAACCATACCACCGGTTTCAAAGGTAGATGCAGCAGCATTTCCCGGTGGTATTGAAAGCATCTTCAAGCCTGGAACAGTACTCAGCTTTATACTATCTGCTTCCGATACGATAAGTCCGGCAAGCGAACGAAGCGAATCGTTGGGCACCTCGTTGGGATTATCGAAGTACACTCCAATCATGTGAACGTTGACCCCGTTTTCATCAGCAATTTTATGTACACGTTCAAACGCATCACCAATTTTCTCATAGGGACCAACGTGTTCAACGCCAACAATTCGATAACCGGGCATTGTACGATGTTCAACATGAACGCGCTGTGTCAAGCCTTGTGTAAGCAGATAAACAAAAGCAACTAAAACGAGTACCAGTAAAGCAATCAGGACTTTTTTCATTGGACAATTTTTGGAGCGCAATAGTACACATCTCAAAAGCAAAATACCAAAGCAGATAAACACCCACTGATATTTGTCAATGCAATAACGGCAAACCCTAACACTCGTCAGTACGTTTACTGAGTTCAATTCATTGTTTTGCTCTAAACCCTAAAACCACACACTATGCTCAAATTTTTCTCTGCGAGTGCACGCGTTGTCAATACACGCCGCGCAGTAATGGAATGTATGGAAATCGCGCTCGGCGAAAATTACCACGACACTGATTTATTGGTGCTACATGCGTCCATTGGTCATGACTTCAAGGAGATGGTTCAGCAAGCGCATGAAATGGCGCCCAATGCTCGAATAGTTGCAGCCTCTTGCTGCGGGGTCATCGGCCGTGAAGGCGTGAGTGAATCCATGAAAGACATGGCACTTATGGCCGTTCAAGGAAAAGAATTTGCTGTAGCCAGCGTTTCAGATATCAATGGAAAGAATTCCTATGAAAAATCGCTCGAAATGGCTCGTTCGCTGCAGGCCCAACAACCGAGCATCAACATGATTTACTTCCTGGGTTCAGGCATCGATATCGCCAACGACCTGTGCATCCAAGGTTTCGAGGAAGTTTTTGGCGAAGGTGTTACCGTTTTCGGGGCTACCTCAGCCGACAATATGCGCGGTGTAATCAGTTTTCAAGCGGTCGATCAATTGGTCACGGAACACGGTGCATACGCTATCGGTTTTTCAGACGCCTCACTTACGGTCGACACACAAGCTACACATGGCTTTGTTGCCATTGGTGAACCGTTGGTTGTAACCAAAGCTGACGGACATATCATTCAGGAATTCAATGGCAAAAAGGCATGGGAAGAATATACCCGTCGTTTGGGATTGACACCGGATGCCGCTTGTGGCGATACCATTCCGATTGGGGCGCTAGGAGAAAAGCTCAGCCCTGCCTTGGCAAAGGAATATGGGAATGAGCACTTGCTGAGGGTTGTAACGAAGCATGACGGAAATGACATGTATTATGCAACTACCATCGCAGAAGGAACATCGCTTTGGCTTACCACACGCGATGAAGACTTGATATTCTCTGAGATGGACCGTTTAGTAAAGGAAATGAACGATCGCAACGCAGGTAAAAAACCGGTAGCCGTTTTTCACGCTGACTGTTTGGCTCGTGGCCGATTCCTGTTTAACCGAATTATCAAGGACGAATTAGTGAGCAAGATGCAATACCCATTTTACGTGGATGGAGCTTGCCCGCCTTGGCTGGGAATGTATGGTTTCGGTGAGTTCGCCAGGTTGGGCGGTAAGAACACGTACCACAACTACTCGACCGCTTTGTACGTCATTTACCGCTGAGGTATTTCTCAATAAGTTATGAGCAATCCTCCGAGTTACGATGAGCTGCTGAAGCAATACCGCGACCTTCAACTGAGGGTCACGCGGTTCTCTGCCATAGAGCAGGAGCTCATCAATACGCGCGATCGGCTCGACCATGAATTGGTGCTTCATCAGAGGCTTCACCGGTATAATTCGGATGCGCTTAACCAGACCAACGAGAGCGCTTTCTTTCAACTGCAAACCGAGGCTATCGTCGATGTATTCGAAACCGAGGCATCGCTTATCGTGTATGTCCCAAGTGATGGCCGATCCGTTGTTATATACCGAGAAGGCTTCAGCCCAACGCATACGCCACAACTGGTTGACGAAATAAAAAAGATCAGCTCGAAGTTATCGCCCGGAAAATCGCAGATCGTAAAGTCTGATGTGCTGAATTTATTTGATTGCTTCTCGGCTTTTGACCAAGGTTTATTCTCTTACTTCAGAGAACCCGGTTTGAATTATGAGGTATACCTCTGCGGGTTAATCAGCAAGACGAACGCTCCGTTGTATAATAAACCGCAAGAGCGACACTTGACCATTTTCAGTGTATTCACGCAGCAACTTCAAGCCATGCTTGCCAACCGCAAGCGCAGCGAAGAAATCACCACTCAGATGGAGCAGATAAAAGCTTCACAACAAGAGCTGAGAAAGCTGTCTCTCATTGCGACACGCACCAAGAGCGGTGTAATCATAGCCGACAATATGGGCCGCATTGAGTGGGTCAACGATGCCTTCACGAAAATTTCAGGCTACAGTTTGGAGGATGTTGTAGGCCAAAAACCGAAGGATATCCTTCAAGGCCCAAAAACCGACCTAGCCGCAAGACAGCAATTGAAAGAAGCGCTGTGGAATAAACAGAATATTGAGGTGACCGTTGTTAACTACGATCGCGAAGGTCGAGAATATTACAACCAGCTGGAAATCATTTCCGTTTTCGATGAAGTAGGCAACCACACGAATTTCATTGCCCTTCAAAAAGACATTACCGAAGAGACCCTTGCTCGCCAAGAGATTCTTCGCATGAATACACGCTTTGAACTGATCGCGAAACATTCGCGAGTTGGCACTTGGGAGTATAGCCCTCACGACAATTCCATCCGTTGGAATGATATCATGTACGATATCTATGGTGTGAGCCAAGATGAGGAACTATCGATTATGGATGTTTGGCGCAACAGCATGTCGGAGGAAGATTATGAGAAAGGCGTAAAAGACATGAATAGCCTGCGCCAAGGCATGGCCGGCACGCAAGAGTCAACCTACCGTATTAAACGGGCTATTGACGGGGCCGAGCGCATCGTTGAAACACTCATGGTGGCCGAGCGCGACGATCATGGGCAGCTTCTTCGCGCTGTGGGAAGCACCAAAGACATCACCGAAGAGTTGAACTTAACACGCGAGCGCGATGCAGTGGCCGAACGCATGATTACGCTTAAGACGTTCTATGAAAGCATCTTGAACCATTCGCCCTCACAGAAATTTGTTTTCGATCGGGAGGGCCGCATCATGTTCAGCAGCGCACCGCCCAAGGAGGGATCGATTTGGTGGGATAGCACCTCGAAACAATCCATTTTCGAAATGGCTGAAACGGATGTGAGTGCACGCACATGGAACTTACTTCAGAACATCCGCAAATCGGTCGAAACGAAGCAAATCATTCGCGTCGAAGACGAAGGAGCTTCAGAAGACGGCAACGCAATACAATTTCTTCAGAGTATTCTGCCTTATCAAAACATAACGGGTCAGCTGGAGCACATCATCGTGACAGGCGTAGACATATCTGAACTGATCAAAGTCCAAGAAGCAGTAACCAAGAAGAATGATGAACTAAGGAAAATAAATGCCGAACTTGACAATTTTGTTTATAGCATATCCCATGATTTGCGATCTCCGCTTTTATCCATCAAGGGCATCGTTTCGCTCATCATGCACTCCAGTGAAATAGATGAAAAGACAAGTAAATACCTGGAAATGGTGGATGGCTCTGCGACTCGACTGGATGGCACTATCCAAGAAATTTTAGAGTACTCCAGAAACTCACGCCTTGATCTAGCTCAAGAAACCTTTAATGTTGTGTCGATGGTTGAACAATCTTACAATGATTTGCGATTCAGCGCTCAAGGCCGGATGGAGCTGCTGCTCGACATTCAAACAGAGCCCATTGTATTCTCCGACAAATCGCGATTGGGAGTGCTCTTGAAAAACCTTCTTGGCAACTCAATTAAGTACCGCCGCAAAGACATTGACAGTTTTGTAAAGTTCAAGCTCACCAGAAACGAGGGGAAACTTATCATGACGATAAGTGACAATGGTGAGGGAATTGACTCGCAACACCTCGACAAGATATTCACTATGTTCTATCGAGGCACGACCTCTAGTATTGGAACAGGCCTTGGTCTCTATATTTGTAAGGAGATTGTAAACAAGCTAAATGGTGACCTGGCCGTAGCATCGAAACTAGGCGAAGGCACCACCATGACGATAACCTTACCCGAAACTGCTACACATGAATAATCATCCACACGCGCTCCTCGTCGATGACGACGATATTTTCAACATGCTGCATGGAGAAGTCTTGAAACGGTTGATTCCCGATGTGCGTATGGATGTTTTCAAATCGGGCCAAGAGTTGATTGAATATCTTCAGCAATCGCCCGACGAGCAAATAGACCTCATCTTTTTAGACATTCGCATGCCGGTAATGGATGGATTCGAAGTCCTTGCTTTAATGACTCAAATGGATCCTGAGCGTTTTTCGAATACAAAAATTTACGTATTGTCCTCGACACTCGACGATCGTGATTTACAGCGCGCAAGAGAAACGGCCTTGGTATCTGACTTCATTGGCAAGCCGATGTCGTTAGAAACCATGCGGAGTATCTTGGCTGAGATGGCCTAAACGCGTATTCCATTCGTTAGATTTGCAGGCCCATCAATGATCATGATTCTAAGTCGAACCTTAACCACCGAACAACAACGCTATACTTTGTATGGTGCATTGTTCGGCCTCTGCTTTCCTGTTTTCGGGTCCTTGTTCGAATCTTGGATGATTTACGACCGCATCAGCTGGGAATTAATCGTGACCTGTCAGCGCGAATCGGAGATGCTCTGGATCATAGATACCGCGCCTCTATTCCTAGGCATCTTCGCATCCTTCGGTGGCAAGCAACTCGATATTGTTCGAGAGAAAAACAGGGAAATCAACGAGCGCTACGACCAAATGGTCATACTGCGAGAAATGGCCGACACGGCGAATAGAGCCAAAAGTGAATTTCTGGCCAACATGTCGCACGAGATTCGCACGCCGATGAATGCTATCATCGGAATGAATTATTTGGTGCAACGCACCGAGCTCAACACCAAGCAAACCGAGTACCTGCATAAAATTGACATCTCGGCAAAAGCCTTGCTGAGAATCATTGATGACATTCTGGATTTCTCTAAAATCGAAGCCGGCAAGCTGCAACTGGAGTATTCACCGTTGTTTCTCGAAGAAACCATCGCTAATGTGGCCGATGCCATCAACGTGAAGCTTCGCAAGAAAAAAGAAGTTGAACTGATTACGCACATTGACTCGTCGATACCCGCGGTATTGAGTGGCGATGGTTTGCGCCTCCGTCAAGTATTGTTAAACCTGGCCGATAATGCAGCCAAGTTCACGGAAAAAGGAGAGATTAGGCTGTTCGTCAAACTGATAAAAATCGAAAACGGCACCGTGGAGCTGGCATTTAGGATTGAAGACTCCGGCATAGGCATGAGCGAAGAGCAATTGAATAAAATCTTCTCTCCGTTTCAACAAGCAGATATATCAACCACTCGCAAATTTGGTGGCACGGGGCTCGGGCTCACTATCTGCAAACGAATCATAGAACTGATGGACGGTTCACTCCGTGTGGAAAGTAAGCTAGGCCATGGTAGCACCTTTTCTTTCACCGCATCGTTCAAGCTACAGGAACAACAAGCACTAGAAATCCATACCGAATTTCCACCGCGCCAAGGCCTCAAAGCGCTTTTGGTAGACGACAGCGAGAGCGCACGAATGGTATTGCAGGACATGCTTGAATCGTTCGGTTTTGAAGTATACGCCGCCGCAGGCGCGAAAGAAGCGATTGCCCTATTTCAAGAAAACCACACCAAAGAAAACCCCTTTTCCATTCTCATCATCGACTGGAAGATGCCATCAATGAATGGCTTAGAGCTCGCCGAACACCTTCGCCAAACAACGGAAAAAATCCCTTCCGTAGTGATGGTTACTGCGTTTGGGATTGATACGATTAAAGAGGCCACCACCAATAAAACGGTGGATGATTACTTGTTGAAACCCGTAAATCCGTCGACACTGTTCGATGTCATTAACAACCTACTTCACCTCACGCCAACACGCAGCAAGTCGGAAGTGAGCAGCATGGTGGACATGGCCGAAATACGCAGCCAGCTCAAAGGAAGAAACGTTTTGTTGGTAGATGACAACGAAATGAACCTGGATTTGGCCCTCGAGTTATTGAAAGATGTAGGCATACAGGTTACGATGGCGCGCAACGGCTTGCAAGCAATAGAAGCGGTGGATAGCGCGCTTTTCGACTGCGTGCTCATGGACATTCAGATGCCGGAGATGGACGGGTTAACTGCCACACAAAAAATACGGCAGGACGACAAACACAAGCTATTACCCATTCTCGCTATGACCGCTCATGCGATGAAAGGAGAAGCTGAGAAGAGCATAGCGGCAGGCATGAATCAGCATATCACCAAACCAATCGACCCATTCATTCTTTACGCGGCGCTGATTAAGCACATTCATCAAAAAGATGTAGAAATTAAAAAGGCGGAAACCAGCGCCCTACCATACACAATTGAAGGCATACATCTGGCAGATGGCCTTTATCGCCTAGGAAACAAACGAACCTCCTACGAAAAACTGCTGAGGTCGTATGCCAGCGTGTATGGCAATATCGAAGAAGAATGTGGTCAATTGATAAGCGATCAAAATGCAAAATCACTCGCTGCATATGTGCACACACTTACGGGCATAACAGGCAACATCGGCGCAAAAGAGTTGCACGAAAGGCTGGCTCCCCATTCCGCTCAACTGCATCACCAAGCACAAGCCAATGCCATCCTGCTCACGGAAGATGATATCGCATCCTGCAAATCATTAGCACACGACATTGCCGTGTTAACCCGGAATATTAACAACACCCTTACCAACCAAACTACTGAAACGTTAGGTAAGCGAGTTATCGACGACAAGACGCTCAGCGAGAAATGGGGTGACCTATTGGTGCGAACATCGAATAGCGACAGCAGTGCAATAGACCTTGCAGAGGAGCTTCTTAATACCTATGCATTGGATATGGAGGTTACCTATCGCCTTAAAAAATGCCTTACCGCACTCGAGAACTTTGAGTTTGACATTGCGCATCAACACCTAACCTTATGAATTCGATAATAGAACAAACTGCAGAAAAGCCGCTTCTCCTGGTCGTTGATGACTCAGCAGAAAATCTGCAGGTATTGAACGCATTACTCAAAGACGACTACCGATTAAAGCTCGCCAAAAATGGCGCAAAGGGCATAGAGATAGCTCAGCAGCATCCGCAACCGGATTTGATATTACTCGATGTAATGATGCCCGAAATGGATGGATTTCAGGTGTGCGAAAACTTGAAGGCTGATCCCAAAACAACTGCTATTCCAGTTATTTTCTTAACTGCGCTCAACGAAGTTGCCGATGAAACAAACGGCTTTCGAAAAGGAGGTTCCGACTTTATAACCAAGCCATTCAACCCCGACATCGTAAAAGCACGCATCAGTACTCACCTCGAGCTTCAGCGCGCGCGCAAGAAATCGAACGAGCTTTTGCGCATTTTACTACCCGATGCAGTAGTGAACGACTTGATACAGCATGGGAGTCACAAGCCGCAGATCAAGGAAAACGTAAGCATACTCTTCTGCGATTTTGTAGGCTTCACTGCCATTAGCGCTCAGTTGTCGCCGGAAGAATTGATCCGCGAGTTATCCGAAATCTTCAGTGCGTTCGACAGCATTTGCGAAGAGAACAACACTTCACGCATCAAGACTATTGGCGACGCATACATGGCAGTAGCAGGTATTCACACGCCCGCTCCAGAACACGCAGAACAGTTGGTGAGCACCGCCCTTTCCTTCATTGATTTTCTCGAAAATCGCAACCGCGAAAGCAGTCAACAGTGGCAATGTCGCATAGGGGTTCACTCGGGAAAAGTTATTGCAGGTATAATCGGAAAAACTAGGTTTATCTATGATGTGGTGGGCGACGATGTGAATATTGCAGCACGCGTAGAATCTGCAGGTAGCCCAATGACTGTAACCATTAGTCCGGTAACACACTCCAAAATCGGGAATCGCTTTCACACAACCAGTGCCGGCATTGCGAACCTAAAAGGTAAGGGAGAAATGGAGTTGTTTAAAGTGAACGGCAGGGCTTATTGACCTGCGAGACGTCTGCGCACAAAGAGCAGATTATTCTCTAGCCCATTATTTCGAAGTTTGCGCGAAGACTCCGTGTGGTATTGATGCGCGTGCAAAAAAGAAATCTGCAGCTCATCCCAGCGATTGCGGTCACTCATTTCGCCGCATGATTTCAACTCAAGGTATAGAAACTCCGCTATTGCAGGAAAATCTTCTCGCCCGAGATAATCGAGATCAGCATCACAGATAATTGACTCAAGTAAGGACTTAGGTTGCTGCGGAATCTTGGTGACCATTATTAACCGAGCGATGTGCTCCTTATCCTCTATCGAAATTTCAGAGTCGGCAGCTTCACTCAAGAAAATCTCTACACCCGCTGCCTCGTGGTTGGCTCGCTGCACCAGAAAGCCAAGATCGTGATACAGTGCCGCCAATTTCAATAATGCAATTTCATCAGCTCCTACGCCTTCGCGGTAAGCAATTTCCTGGCATTGGCGAATCACATCTTCGGTATGCCGACAATCATGATAGAGGTATTTAACGTTCAAGTCAAATCGAAGGCGTTTTACTACGCTTTCATATTGTTGATCATAGAATGACTTAACAGGGTTCATTTCTTGACTTGCCGTGGGCTACAATTGAATTGGCGGTAAATGTAAACAAGATGTTTAGATTTGCACAAATTACCACGCAATGCAGCTCAAAAAAATCCTTGTTCCATGCGACCTCAAAGAAGAGAGCTTTGTTGCTTTGCACCATGCCAGCCATATTGCCGAACTTTCCGGAGCTGAAATAGCCCTCCTTCACTTGGAGTTCAGCGATCGCGCATTGGAAGCATCCAAGGTTGCACTAGACGTATGGGCTGAGCGCTTGAGAACCACGTTTGCCGGCACAGTAACCGCGCACGTTCGCAAAGGAGGAATAGTGGGTGAAATACCGGCTTTCGCAAAAGAGCAAGATTGTGGACTCGTCATCATGCCAACCCACGGCATGCGCGGTATGCAAAAGTTGACAGGCAGTCTTGCACTACGTGTAGTTTCGGAATCGCGTATTCCATTTATCATCGTGCAGGGGCGCGACATTCGTTCGCAGGGGTATAAAAAGCTCGTTATACCGGTAGACTATCGCCACCAGTTGCTCGACGAAGCCAAGGCTTTTGTTCAAGTGGCAAAACTTTTTGGTGCAGAAGTTCACTTGGTTCTAAAGCGCGTGAATTCGGAAGTTATGGACGAAAGCATGCTCGCCGGACTCAAAAAACTATTCGAAGAAAATAACATCGGCATTACACTTCACGAAGTACACCATGCCTCGCATTTCACGAAAGAGCTTGTGCGCTATGCGGCATCGATCGAAGCAGATATGATTTGTGCAATCAATTTCAGTTACGAATACCTGTATACGCTGTTCCCACGCACCGAAGAAGAGGACTTGATTTACAACGACCCACAAATTCCTGTTTTGCTTATTACCCCCCAAAATCAAGACGAGGTTATTTACAATATCCCGATGCGCTTCTAATTGCGGATATCCGGAAATTTCTTGGCGAGACTGCGCTCAACCGAGTAAATCACGTACCCAATAATGGACAGGAGACTTGCGAATAGCAATATCGCCTGTACTCCCTCATGAAGGTGAAAAAACCATCCTGCGATAAAGAGCAGCAATCCGCCAAAACCGGCCACCACCATCTTCCTGGAAGATATGCGCTGAGCGTATTTCCATGCATCAGTCGATTGCATAGAGCGACGCGTTCTATATCCATACAGCGGATTTATTTTTCGCGGCGGATACTTCGCCATTAACAATCCAATAAGGATAAACACTACCGATAAAACAAGTTGCGGAAGAAACATAGCAGTAAGTCTTAAACAACAGAGCAACAAGAATAGAAAAAGCCTCTCAACTCCTGAATTGCCTTACTAGAGAGTTAACAACCATCAAGTTTTAATTAATTCATCTTGACAAGTGTTAAGACTTCCGGGGCTTGAGACAGCATGGAGGAATATCGCAACTAACTTAGCCAAAACCAATCGTTCTATGACCCTTTCTACTTTGCAATCAAGTGTCCGTGTAGTATTGCTTTTGACCACGGTATTAGTAGCTCAAACACTCACATTCGGCCAGTCTTCAGTGGCACGCCAGTGGAGCGAAACGCAATTAAGCTGCATTCGCAAGTACTTCGCAAAACCTACGGTGCATGCCCGCCATTTGTCGCATGTGTCGATAGCGATGTATGATGCATGGGCGGTTTATGATGATGAAGCCCAACCCTATTTCTTGGGTCAAATGTGGGGTGGTTTCAACTGCCCTTTCAATGGCATTCCCATGCCGGCAGACGGAAACATGCAAGCTGCACAAGAAAAGGCCATCAGCTATGCAGCCTATCGCACGCTTTGGAATCGCTATACCATTTTTGCTCCGGGTGCCAACCTGCTCACCATTCAAGGCTACCTCAACGACCGCATGGCCTTGTTGGGATATGATACAGCAATCACCTCTACCGATTATTCTGACGGTGAC
>CAMAYP010000068.1 GCA_945862415.1 Chryseobacterium gleum
CGTTGGGGTGCGCTTCTGAGTGCGCCTCACCCAAATACCTGCGCACAGCATAATGGCCGAGGTAGATAAGTGGTGTAAGCAATATCGCGATAATCAATTTCAACACGTAGTTGGTGGGTGCAATTTCCCAAAACGCCGACATAGGCAGCGTGCCGGGAAGAATGAAGCCGATGTATATAACAATATAAGAGTCGATGAGCTGTGAAACTACGGTACTTCCCGTGCTGCGAAGCCAGATGTGCCTATTGCCCGTCTTCTGTTTTATCCAAGCAAACAAGGTGGCATCGAGCAATTGCGAAAACATGAATGCGCATACACTGCCCACAATGACCCACTGACTTTGACCAAACACTTTAGTAAACTCAAAGTCGTTGGCTGTGTTAGGTGAAATAGCCGTATTGGCAGGAATAGCCAACGCCACAGTCACCATAATAAAACAATAGCTGATAAGCGCGGCCGTAATCCAGGACAGTCTGCGTATGGCCTTTTTGCCGTAGAATTCATTGATAAGGTCGGTGCAAATAAAAACCAGCGGCCATGGTAGCACTCCGACCACCGTAACAAAAGGTCCGAATTCAGAACCGAAAAACGAGAACGTGAAAGGAACATCGATAAGCTTGTTGCTGATGAGCTCCGCCGTAACTGCATTGGTTATGAAAAAGCCGGCCAGAAACACGAACAACCACTCGCGTCGGCTGCTCGCTTGAGGTAAACTGGAAGTGCTCATGGTATGTAAACCTTAAAAGAGTAAAGTATGTTCATCTGCATAGAGCCTATGTGTATATGTTAAATTCCCTTTGCCCAGGACGTTGTATCAATTGTAAACTGGTACTCGCAATCAGCTGAATAAACGGTGCGTCCTGAATTATCCGTAATTGCCACAGTGCCTAAAGCATCCAATCCGTAACCGTGCAGCTTGCCGGAAGAAGTGTAGATCTTAATCCCATCGGAATCGGCCTCAGGATGCAACAGCGGTGAATTGGGTACAGCCCATGTGTATTGCCCGCTGAGCAAGTTTCCAATCTTGATGCGCCCCTGCCAATTGTCGATGCTCGGAGTAGTAATCAACTCGTAATCGGAAAACAAACTCCAAGGCTGCGAAGGATTGGCGCGATGCAATAGCACAATGCTGTCTTCATTGTATCCGAACGTTTCGAGGTAATCAAAAAACAGCGGATCGAAATAACGCGACTGCGTTGAATCACCGTAGTAACGAATAGTGGCCGCTAACGTTCCTGTATCACCACTGCGAAACACATTCCACCAGCGGTCGGGGGAAATATAATAATCGCCCTGTACGAGCGATTCATCCGCCTGGGCCCAATGGTTTTCAATGCGCACAAAAACAGAATCACCATCCGGCAAATCCGACACCACGATATCCATTTCAGCAAAGTCGCAATCATTAGGGCCGCTGTTGTCGATGGCTCTTTCTTCTGCCAGCACTGCGAGTGCGAGCTTATCGAATGGGTCGAGGCTAGCATCTACCGGCTCAAACCCATTCGGCAATTGCACGGTTTCAAAACTGTTCGCACCGCTGGCTATCACTTGAACCGAAGTTCGATTGAGTTCAGCATCGAAGAACGTCACGTCCAACGGCACTTCCTGCATCAGCAAACTATTGTAGTGACTGAATTGCTTGATGTGCACGTCCCACATATCAGCGCCCGCGTTGGTAAACGAATGAATACGAAACTCGGGGAAACCAGGAGCAAAGACCCATTGATCGAAGAAATAAGTCAGATTTGCTTCGGTATAGTTTTGAAAGAAGTCGCGTAAATCGCCACTGCTTGCATGTTGAAATGAACGATCGCTCATCCATGCTCTGCACGCTTCAAAAAAATCATCATCGCCCATATAGCTTCGCAACGTGCGGGCTATGTCAGCTCCTTTATTATACACATGGTCGCCGTAGGTGATGTTTAGAGGCACGCCCGACACGGCATAACGACCACCATCGTTGCGGTGTGCATTCAGCAATACATCTTTGTGGTTATCACGAACGGCTTCTGTGTAGGCTTCGCCTCCATATAAAGCTTCCGTAAAAACCATCTCACAAAAGCTTGCCCAACCCTCGTTGAGCCACATATCACCCGCTGTTTCGCACGTCACCAAATCACCCCACCAATGATGTGACAACTCGTGCGCCATGAGGGTTTCGTAAGTAGTTGTTCCATCGAGCGTTGAGCGCGGGTATGCAATGTTGGTAGCATGCTCCATAGCACCTGCATTGAAAGGCACTGCGCTGAAGCCCACCTTGGGCCAACGATACGGACCGAATCGATTCTCGAACGATGCCATTGCTTCATCCAGGTGTGTGAAGCTCAGCTTCATATTGGTGGTGTCGGTTGGCGCGGCAATGAGCCACATGGGAATCTCAGTTCCTTCAATACTTGTATAACTTGACTCTGCATGCGCATAAGACGCCACAGCAATGCCGGCTAAATAAGTCGGGATAACTTGATCTAACCGCCAATGCGTTAGCACAGAATCTTGGCCTACCAACTCCACACCTTCTCGAATACCACTGCAATAGGCCTTCTTAATTTCGGAGGTCAGCACATGGAAGGAATAGGAGCTTCGTTCAACGAAATTATCGAAGCACGGAAACCAAACGCGACCAAAATTGTGAGGCACAGCATCGAACGCCACTCCCAAATTGTAGGCGTACCCCGATGCGAAGTAAAATCCACCCCACGTTGCGTCTTGCACGGGCTGACCGTGATAGGCCACCCAAACCTGCAGAGAATCACCGGTTTGTAGAGGGAAATTGGGCTGAATCCAAAGCGACTCATCGCCTTGAGTGAACGACAAACTGCCTGAGGTTCCGTAAACACTGTCGACCTGCAACGCTTTCAAATCCAAGTGAATCGCTGAAACGCCATCCATTAAGCTAACCAAATCAACCCGGCATAGGGCATTGATTTGCGCTGAAGCCATGGCACGCAAGTCGATGGAAATGTCGTAATGCAACACATCGAGCGTATCGCTGCGCCTATTGGACGGGTCTGTCGCTCCTCCTCCACCACGCAGCGGAATGTGACGCTTGGTCATTTGGCAGGTTGTAAGTTGAGCGTGCAAATGAGCAACATGCAGCAAAAGCAAGAGGAGTAAAAGGCGCATGCTTCAAAAGTAAGTAATTGAATCGATTTTCTTCCGGTAGGGTGTGCAACGTTTGAGGTGTAATTCGAGTCCATGGTACAGCACCACTAAGCCGATGTATGAAACCAAGCAGCGAGCTATTTGACCTTATTCGGACATTAACAAAAAGCGAGAAACGCTTTTTCAAGTTACAGAGTTCGCTCCAGAGCGGAGATAAGAATTATGTCAGACTCTTCGACCTAATTGAAAAAATGGAGTTCTACGATGAAGATCTTGTAAAGAAGACCTTCAAAGGAGAGAAGTTCATCAAACATTTGCCTTCGGAAAAAAATCACTTGTACAAGCTCATACTCAAATCATTGAGGAGCTACTACAGCGAAACATCGGTAGCAAGTTCACTGAAGCAAGACATCAAAAACATCGAGATACTTTATAACAAGGGACTCTTCGATGAATGCATTAAGTTTATTGAACGTGCCAAGAAGATTGCTATCCGCAATGAGAAATTCTATTACTTGTTTGAGCTGATTTCGTGGGAAAAAACGCTGTTGGAGGAGTCCTTTGAGAATGGGCAATTTGGAGACTTGGACAACCTCATTGGCCAAGAGAAGGACGTACTGGACAAGCTGCAGAATTTAACGGCCTACCATGTGTTGTATTCTAAAATCAACTTTGTGTTTCGCAGCGGCGGATACAGCAGAACGGAAGAGAATACGCGCATCATCAATGAAATCGTAGATCACCCGCTTATCAAAGGAAAGAACACTGCCCTTTCCCAACGAGCTGCCACCATCTGTTACTACACCCAAGGTTTTTGCAACATTGCCAAAGGTGAAACGTTGGTTGCACTCGAGAAATACCAAAAGGTAAAGATTATTCTGGACAGCCATCCAGAATTGCGAACCGATTTAGCCAAACGCTACATACGCACGCTTTCTCAAATAGTGCAGTGTCAGCTCGAATCACGTCAATTCAAGGAGGCTGATGTTTGTATTCAGGAGCTCGAGCAACTCACGGAGCTCGAGGGTTTCGACACACCCGATGCGCATGCGCGTATTCGCACGGAACTTATTCTCAGCAAGCTAAAGAAATACATTTACTCAGGCAGATTCAGTGAAGGCGTGACAGCCATGGCAACAGAAATGGACGCCATAAAAGCCAACGAAGCAGAGCTGCACAAAGAAATCTCGCTTCGGATGTACTACTACATGGCCTACTTACATTTTGGGGCAGGCCAACACAGTAAAGCGTTGCAATGGCTCAATCGCGTCATCAACGACAATGAAAATGACCTGCGGCAAGACCTTTATGGTTACGTGCGGCTTTTTAATATCGTGGTACATTATGAGCTGGGCAATTCGAATTTATTGGAATACACGCTCAAATCGACTGCACGTTACCTTCAAAAAAGGATGCGCGATTTCGATGTAGAGAAGCTAATTCTGGAACAGTTCAAGAAACTGATTCGTACCCACAGTGCGTTGGAAAGGAAAGAGCAGTTCTTAGAATTTAGTGAAAAGCTCCACGAACTGTCCAGCCATGAAGACGGCAACGCACTCTTGCGTTATTTCGATTTCAAAGCGTGGATAACGAGCAAAATCGACCAAGCTCCTTTTGAAGAAGTCTTCAATCGAAAATAAAAAAGCCCCGCAATTGCGGGGCTTTCACATTACTATCTGTTTATCTATTTCAATGCTTTAGCGAGTTCTTCATCCATACGAGCCTGTTCTTCCATGGCCAATTCGGCATCCACAAGAATACGTCCGCTGTGCTCATCGACCATTACACGCTTGCGGCTTGCAACGTCCAACTGCTTCTGAGGAGGCAATTGAATAAACGACCCGGCAGAAGCTTCGCGTTCAATTGGCACCACAGCCATGCCATTTGGAGCACCTGAGCGGATACGCTCATATGCATTCATTAGGCGCTCCTCAACGAGTTTTTTTGCTTCTTCACTCTTCTTGCGAAGTATTTGCTCTTCCTTCTCGGTCGATGCAACGATATCGTCCAACTCTGCGCGCTTCAGTTTCAAGTCAACGTTGCGCTCTTGCAACTTGCCTTCGGTAATTGTAAGCAACTCCGCCTTGGTATTCAAACTGATTTCGAATTCCTTGATGCGCTTATTGTGAAGCTGAATTTCCAACTCCTGAAACTCAATTTCTTTATTCAGTGAATCGTACTCACGATTGTTTTTCACATTATTGAGCTGCTCTTTGTATTTAACGATGAGCGCTTCAGAATTTTTAATTCCATTCTTTTTGCCGCTAATCTCTTCCGTGAAGTTTTTTACATCCGCTGTAAGATTAACCAAACGAGCCTCCAGTCCAGCAACATCGTCCTCAAGATCTTGCACCTCCAACGGCAATTCACCGCGCATTGCGTGGATTTTGTCGATGCGTGAGTCAATCAATTGGATGGCATACAACGCGCGCAATTTTGCTTCAACGCTGATACCTTTTTTGTCGTCGCTTTCAGCGAAAGCCAAACGGGGTGCTGTTTTTGAACTCATATCTTCCTCTTCGCTTTTATTAGATTTCTCTTTTGGTTTTTCAATTATCGCTATTGGGGCAAACTTGATTCCCGGTTTGCCATCGGGTGCAGGCGGCACATATATCGGATTAGCAACCGGTTTAACTGCTGCATCGGGAGACGGAACAGGCACCTTGGGGCGCAAAGGACGCGTAGAGTCGAGATCGATTCCCTGAAAAGCGGGCTTAAACAAATCCTCTTTTCCGTTGCTCGGTTTTGCTGCTGCTGGCTTTGCAGTTGTCTGAGCCACAGGAACTTCCTTCACCACGGGCTTTTTAGGCTCCGGGGGCTTCGCTGCCGGGGGCATTTCTGCCTTTTTTGCTGTAGGCTTCTCTACCTTTTGGGTTGTCGGCTTCACTTCCTTCTTCGCAACAGGCTTGGCCTGCGTCTTCTCAACCTTCTTGGCAATAGGCTTCACAACCTTTTTTGCAACAGGCTTGACTACCTTCTTGGCAATTGGCTTCACAACCTTTTTTGCAACAGGCTTGACTACCTTCTTGGCAGCAGGTTTCACAACCTTTTTTGCCAATGGTTTAGCAGCCTTTTTAGGCACTGCCTTTTGAACGGCCTTCTTTGCTACAGCCTTCTTAACCGGCTTAGCAACAGCTTTATTAGCTGATGATTTCAGCGGTTTCGTATTCTTTTTAGGAGCAGCTTTCACCGCGACCTTACTCTTAACAACCGGTTTAACAGGCTTCTTCGCGGCGATTGGTTTGGCAACCTTCTTTGCAGGCTTTGCCACACTTTTAGTTTTAACCGCAGACTTCACCACCTTGCCGGACTTAGCCGACTTAACAGTCTTCGCAGCCTTGGCAACAGGAGCCTTAGCCGCCTTCTTAGCGGGGGCTTTCTTTACCGGGGCCTTTACTGGTTTTTTAGCCATCGTCGTTACAAATAAAAAACAGGATTGGTTTCAATCCCTGTTAAATGGGACGCGAAAGTAGGGAATTTTTGCTTGAACCAATCACCCAACAACTCAATTGTAAACTGTTCGCTTTCAAAATGTCCGATATCGGCAATGACGATTCGATTGTCGGCGTCAAAAAACTGATGGTACTTGAAATCGGCTGTCACAAAAACATCGGCTCCGGCTGCGATGGCATCGTTCAATAAAAAGCTGCCACTGCCGCCACAAACGGCAATCCGCTTCACATGTTTGCTTACCGGTTTCGTATGACGCAACATGGAAACCCTCATGGTTCCCTTCACCCTTTCTAGAAAATCTGCTACCTCGATGGGTTCTGCCAACTCGCCTACCATGCCGCTCCCAACCTCCTGATGGTTGTTTTGAAGTGCAATCCATTGGTGCGCAACCTCTTCATACGGATGCGCTTTCACCATTGCTGCATGCACTTTTGTCTTCAACCATTTAGGAACGAGGAAGCTCAGGTTGAACTCAGATTCAGTGTGCCTTTCACCCATTTCACCCAATGCAGGGTTAGCTCCGTGCAACGGCCTGAAGGTGCCATCACCCTTCGATGAAAAGCTGCACTCATCGTAATTACCGATGTGGCCACCACCTGCGTCAAAGACTGCTCGCCGAATGTCCTCCGCCTGCCCAATCGGAACAAAAACTTCCAACTTCAGCAGCTCACCTCCCTTGGGCGACAAAACACGCAGATTCTTCAATCCGAGCTTCTCGGCTATCTTTCCGTTCACCCCGTGTTGCACGTTGTCGAGGTTGGTGTGAATGGCATAAATAGCCACTTCGTTACGAATTGCCTTAATTACGGTGCGCTCAATGTAGTTCTTCCCTGTGATGCGCTTCAACCCGCTGAAAATAATGGGATGATGCGCCACAACCAAATTACATCCCTTCCCGACAGCCTCATCGATTATGGCCTCTGTGCTATCCAAGCAAATCAAAACGCCTGTAATCGATTGAAGCGGGTCGCCCACAAGTAAGCCGCTGTTATCATAACTCTCTTGCAATCCGGGAGGCGCAAGTTCTTCCAATGCGGAAACAATATCTTTCAAAAGCATGGCGGCAAAATACTCAAAGCACTTGGGTAAGTGCAAATAGTAAATGAATTCATTGCAAATAAGATACACTCCCTAAGTTCAAGTCATCTATCTTAGCCCACATGTTTAGGGGGAGAAAATGGTTGAAGCCGGTAGGAACGTTGTATTCAGTTTTTCTGCGTTTGCGTCATGCGCTATATAATGCTGGAGTATTTAAATCTGAAGCAGGTAGGTTACCTACGATAGTCATTGGCAATTTAGCGCTTGGCGGCACCGGGAAAACGCCACATTCCGAATACATCCTGCGACAGTTGCGCCAATGGTGCAAGCCGGCATTGCTGTCTCGAGGCTATGGCAGAACCTCGAGCGGCTTCATATGGGCCAATCGCATCAAAGCAACAGCAGCAATCATTGGCGATGAACCCATGCAAATTCTGCTCAAGTTTCCGGATCTCGATGTTGCGGTATGCGAAAACCGACTCAGGGGCGTAGATTACCTGAAGAACCTCACCAATAGTAACGTTGTAGTACTCGACGATGCCTTCCAGCACCGCAAACTAGTGGGAGATTTAAACATCCTACTCACTTGCTACGAGCACCCCTATTGGAGCGATACTTTAGTTCCTGGTGGAACCCTGCGCGACATTAAGCCCGCCGCGCGCCGAGCCGATGTAATCATTGTGACCAAATGTCCAATTTCGCTCTCGCGCGAAGAACAGGCGGCGGCCATCAAATCGATACGACCTAAAAACAACCAGCATGTTTTCTTCACTCGGCTCGAATACGGAGATGCCTATCCGCTCAACGGAGCTGCAGCGGCGTTGCAACCCGGCAGCAAGGTTGTGGGCATGGCAGGACTGGCCGACAATGACGTTTTCAGTGAATATCTCAAGAATCGCTTTAAGTTAACTCATTTCGAATCCTTTGCAGATCATCACACTTTTTCACTAAAGGAGGTCGAACTGTTGTGGTCGAAATACGGTAATTTCGCCCAAGCGATAGTGACCACCGAGAAAGACGCCGTTCGCTTGAGAAATATGACGGGATTAGAGGGAATTCCGATTTTCGTTATCCCCATCACCGTTGCATTCCTCAACAACGAATCTGCCTTTATTCAGTTGCTTCGCTCGACTTGATTTATCATACGCATGCAACATTTCATTACTTCATTTTTACCGCGACTTGCTTTCGCAGCTATTCTATCGGTTGCTGCCATTGGATGCAGCAAGGGTCCGAAGGGTTCTATCCAGGGTACCATTGAAGGTGCACAAGGCAAAACAATTTTCCTGGAACGCTTCGTGAATAACCGTATGGTGTTTACTGATTCCGCGGTAATAGGCAGCGACGGCAGTTTTTTATTGGTACCCTCGAAGCCTTTGGAGTTGAATTACTACCGAGTCGTTATTGACAAAGAAAATTCACTGGCCCTTATTACCGATAGCACGGAGTCGGCGGACGTAAAAGCGACTCTCGGTGATTTTGCCGAATCGGCCTCGATATGCGGATCTGATCGTTCAGAAGAATTGCATGAGCTGGAAAGTAAGTGTGCGCCCTTCGATAAAAAGGAACTCGATGCACGGCAGCGCATCACCCAACCCGATGTGAGTTTGGAGGAAAAACAGATGCTCAATGAAAGCATGGCCGAGAACCGCCGAGAAATGGTGAAGTGCATCAAGGATTGGTTGGTAACGCATGAGTCGTCGCCGGCGGCGCTCATTGCTATACAGCGCCTGGACCCCCGCACGGAAATGGCCACTTTCAACAAGATTTTCAGCAACCTCAACGAAAGCTTCGGTCATACACTGCTTTATAAAGCCATGAAGCAGGAGCTTGCCAAGTTGAGCAACCCCGGAAAGCAGCAGGCCGCAGAGACGAACTCGGCCATTGCCGTGGGCCAAACTGCCCCTGAAATTGCCCTCAACGACCCGCAGGGCAAGCTGCGCAAGCTCAGCGACTTGAAAGGCAAAACCGTACTCCTCGACTTCTGGGCAAGCTGGTGCGGACCGTGCAGAAGGGAAAACCCAAATGTGGTTGCCGCCTATAACAAGTATAACAAAGACGGTTTTGAAGTATTTTCGGTGTCGCTCGACAGGGCAAAAGATGCCTGGTTGCAAGCCATTGATGCCGACGGTTTGCTATGGCCGAACCACGTGAGTGATTTGAAGTGGTGGGAATGCGAAGCCGCCAAAACATACAACGTGCACTCCATTCCGTTTACCGTATTGATAGACAAAGAAGGAAAGATACTCGGCCACAACTTGCGTGGCCCTCTGCTTGAGGAGAAGCTCAAAGCGATATATGGCCGCTAGCCGGCCCGTATTTGTAACAGTTGATAGCAGCAACGCCCCGGAAACGGGGCGTTGTTGTTTTTTAGGGGCCAATTAGCCATAGGATTAAGTCAAATATCCCACTGTTTCGGCAGTGGGGCGCAATTAGTATATCCCACGATTAAAATAGTGAGCTATGCATTGCAGGATTTCGAACGTATTCCCACGGCTGAAGCCGTGGGCTGGTTAACTCCTTTGATAAACAATACGAGTTTGTAATAAGCCGGAGTGACAAACGTCACAAATCACATACTCGTTCTTCGAACGGGTTCAACTATCCTATTTTCGCGGTTACCAAAATCCATTTATGAGAAACATTCTTGTTGCCTTTTTCCTCAATACCGCTGTTCTCGCAGCAGCCCAAACCAATCCCTACTTCCAGCAACAAGTCGACTACACTATAGAGGTTAGTCTCAACGATACCGAACATTCATTGAAAGGTTTTGAATCGTTCACTTACAAGAATAACAGCTCGCAAACGCTCGATAAGCTCTTCATCCACTTGTGGCCCAACGCTTATAAAAACGCCAAGACGGCCATGTCGAAACAGAAATTCCGTCAGGGCGATTTCTTTATGTTGTGGGCAAAACCAACAGCCAAAGGATACATCGACTCACTCGACTTCAAGGTGGATGGCACACAGGTGAAGTGGGATTTCTTCGAAGGCCAGGAAGACATTGCTGTGCTCACCCTTCCACAACCGCTTGCACCGGGTGCCTCGATCACGGTAAGCACACCGTTTTTCGTGAAGCTCCCCAGCGGATCTATTTCACGCCTGGGACACATCGACCAAAGCTACCAAATCACGCAGTGGTTTCCGAAGCCCGCGGTGTATGACAACAAAGGCTGGCACCCCATTCCCTACCTCACACAAGGCGAGTTTTACAGTGAGTTTGGTAGCTTCGATGTGAAGATTACATTGCCCGAGAACTATACAGTGGGCGCCACCGGCAATCTGCAAACGCAATCGGAAATTGAGCGCATGGATAGACTGGCCAACGAAGTAAGTTCTGACCAAACCATGGACTTTCCGCCATCGTCCCCAACCATGAAAACACTGCACTACATCCAAAGCAACGTGCACGATTTCGGATGGTTTGCCGACAAACGTTGGATGGTGCGCAAGGGCGAAGTAGAGTTGCCGGCAAGCAAAAGAAAGGTTACCACATGGGCCCTTTACACCCAGGCCGAAAAAGCCCTTTGGGAAGAAGAAGGAATCCGCTCTATCAACGACGGACTTTATTACTACTCGCTCTGGTCGGGCGATTATCCGTATGATGTATGCACCGCAGTTGACGGTACCATCAGTGCCGGTGGTGGCATGGAGTATCCCAACGTAACCGTCATTGGCAGTTCGGGTAACGCATCGCAACTGCGTACTGTTATCATTCACGAAGTAGGTCACAACTGGTTCTACGGCATACTCGGAAGCAACGAGCGCGACAATGCCTGGATGGATGAAGGAATCAACTCGTTCTTTGAAACGCGCACTCTCATGGCTACGCGTAAAGACAGCACCATGGAAGTGGGTATTCAAGTGGGTCAAATGGACATTCAGAAATTACTGGGATTAGAAAACCTGTCCTACAGTTATTTGACCGAAGAGCTCCCCTACCTTCTGGCCGCGCGCATGGGAGAAGACCAACCCATACAAGCACCCAGCGAGGATTACACCAACCTCAACTACGGTGGAATAGTCTATAAAAAGACAGCGCTCGCTTTCAATTACCTGATGGCCTATTTGGGAGAAGCAGAAATGAACCGCTGCATGGCAGCGTATTTTGAAGCTTGGAAATTCAAACACCCTTCGCCCGATGACCTCGAAGAGATTTTCGAAGCAACCTCGGGTAAAAACCTGGACTGGTTCTTTGACGAACTCATCCCTACTGCGCACCACGTAGATTATGCCGTGCGTTCAGGTAAGTCGAAAGATGGCGTTTATTCTGTAAAAGTCAAAAACCGCGGACAAATAGCTTCACCCTTTGCAGTTGAAGTGCTTCGCAACGGTGAATCGAAATCGCTCGTTTGGACCGAAGGAATTAAACCGCGTAGCAGCACACGCGTTACTATTTCGGCTGAAAAGGGCGATATCGTAAAGGTGAACCCGATGACCGGTATTCCTGAATACAACAGAAACGACAACACCCTTCGCACGGAAGGTATCATGCGCACCGTTGAACCCACCACTTTCAAATTCCTGAGCAGTGTGGACAATCCGGATCATTCGCAACTCTTCTGGATTCCGCTGGTTGGCTGGAATGAATATAATAAATGGATGCTCGGTGTAAACGTGCACAACCGCACAGTGCCTCGAAAGAACTTTCAATGGAGCGCATCGCCTATGTATAGTTTTGCTTCAGGCACCCTTGCAGGATTGGGCCACATAGAATATAATAATGGCACGTGGGCTGCGGGCGTTCTTGCAAGAAGATTTGGAATTGCAACTTCGGTGTTGGACGCTGAAGCAGCCGTGCGCAGTTACGACGTCGTGAACCCCTACGTTCAGTATAAAATGTTCCGCAATCGAACAGCGAAAGACTGGAGCGGAAAGGCGCGCCTGTCCTACTTCACGATCGGTGAGTGGTACAAGGAAAACCGCAAGCCTATATTCAACGATTTCCTTTACATACCGCAAGGTACCGACAAAACAGTGCGTGCCGACCAATGGCGCGCAGACATAGAACTCAAAAAGAAACTTCCGCGCAGCACATTCACTTGGCACAGCCAAGTGGAAATTGGTGATTTCACCAACATGAACATCATGCACCAGCACACTCTCGACCACGAGTGGGTATACAAAGGCAAGGGTGCTAAAAAAATCAGAACGCGCCTCTATGCCGGTTTAGGCAATGGGTTTTATTTGAATGCCACAGGTCAATACGGCGGAGTGCGACGCAACAACGACAGCCCCGGCAATGGCTTGCGCGGCGATTACCTCTATGAAGGACTTTTCCTCGGACGCGACCAGCAAACGGGATTGCTATCACAGCAATTCATGCGCACACAAGGCGGCATGGCTGCTCCAACAACGCAGTCGGCTAATGGATTCTTGCTGTCGCTGAATACTGAAATCGATGTTCCTTTCAAGCTGCCACTTGGCATCTACGGCGGCATTTCCGCATTGAAAAACAATGCAGACAGCGGCATCATTCGCACAACTAACACCGATGTGCGCACCCTCTGGAATGCGGGTGTTTGCGTTCGTGTAATTCCGAATGTGCTCAAGGTGTACGTTCCGATTGTTTATTCTGAAAGCATTCGCGATGAAGTGGACTCGCGCTCACTTAATTTCGCACAAAGCATCTTGTTTGAATTCAACATCGACGGTATGAATCCATTCAAGATTGCTGAAAACATTGCCAACCGATAAACCCGATGTCAGACACACGCACCAAGATTTACTTCGCCTCCGACTTTCATTTGGGATCTCCCAATGCAGCGGCAAGTCTTGAGCGCGAGAAAAAAGTGGTCGCTTGGCTAGAGGCCGCGCGAGCCGATGCAGCCGAGATATTTTTGGTGGGCGACATCTTCGACTTTTGGTTTGAATACAAGCGTACAGTTCCTAGGGGCTACACGCGATTGTTGGGCAAGATTTCCGAGATTACCGACAGCGGCATTCCGGTGCATGTATTCACGGGTAATCACGACATGTGGATATTCGACTACTTGCCGCGTGAGTGTGGAGTGCAAGTGCACCGATCGCCTATTGAACGCACCTGGGGAGGAAAACAATTTCTGATTGGACACGGCGACGGACTAGGACCTGGCGATCACGGCTACAAATTCATCAAAAAGATTTTTGCCAGTAAAGTTTGCCAATGGCTGTTTGCACGCTTGCACCCCAACTTCGGCATCTGGCTCGCAAGCTCCCTATCGGGCTATAGTCGCAGCACGACCGGACACAAAGACCAAGTTTACTTGGGTGATGACAAAGAATGGCTCATCGTGTATTGCCGTGAAGTATTGGAGAAGAAGCACTACGACTATTTCATTTTCGGGCATCGTCACATGGCCATCGACTTCCGTCTCAACGTACGGGCGCGCTACATCAATTTGGGCGAATGGATGCACCAAGAGTCCTGGGCTTGCTGGGATGGTGATGAGCTCACGCTGACAAATGCGGCAGTAAAGATTGGGGACTGAGGACTGGGGACTGAGGACTGGGGACAATCTGACGATGCCTAAATAGCGTTGACCGTTTGTTTTCTAATCAATATTGGTTTTCCAGATATAGATTTTGATCCTGAGGATTTTTGTTGCCATGAAGAAATGGGGCTCGATGCCCCTTTCTTCTTGAGTTTTCCGTCAATGAGTTTATCACCTTCGGACTTTTGTTGCTCTGCAAAGTAAATCAATCCATTCTCAAAGTCCACGGGTGTTGACTTACGTAACGCCTTATGTGGCTTCTGATG
>CAMAYP010000069.1 GCA_945862415.1 Chryseobacterium gleum
AGGCTCAAAGCCTCTTACTGATTTAATTAACGCCATATACTTTTTTGAGTTTCTCTTGAAAACCAATCGTCGTCAAACATAGTGAACACATGGGGTTGCTAGCCCGCCCAATTCTCTCTATCCAAACTCCGATACTGAATTGCTTCCGCTAAATGCTGACTTTCTATGCGTGAACTGTCAGATAAATCAGCAATGGTTCGTGCAACCTTCAAAATGCGATCATACGCACGTGCACTCAACTTCAATCGCTCCATAGCCGTTGCCAATAAGCGCTTGCCGGACTCATCAATCACACAGTGTTCCTTGAGCAACTTGCTGTCCATTTGTGCGTTGCAATTCATGCCCGGTTTTTCGTGAAACCTCAATTGCTGCAGTTTGCGTGCGGTTATTACACGCTCGCGAATGCGCTCACTCGAATCGCCTCCGGGTCTGCCGCTCAGTTCGTTGAAGCTAACCGGCGTTACTTCAATGTGTATGTCTATCCTGTCGAGCAAGGGTCCACTCACTTTATTCAAATATTTCTGCACCACTCCTGGACCACACACACAATCTTTATCCGGATGATTGTAATAGCCACACGGACACGGATTCATGCTTGCCACAAGCATGAAGCTCGCAGGATATTCAATGGAAAACTTACTTCGGGAAATAGTAATGTTTCGATCTTCCAATGGTTGGCGCATTACCTCCAACACCGTGCGTTTAAACTCTGGTAATTCATCTAAAAACAACACGCCGTTGTGCGCCAATGAGATTTCACCCGGCTGCGGGAAACTACCTCCACCGACCAACGCGACGTCGCTAATGGTGTGGTGCGGTGCGCGAAAAGGTCGCTGTTGAATCAACCCCCCGCTCTGTTTCAACCTGCCGGCCACACTGTGAATCTTCGTGGTTTCCAACGCTTCCTCCAGCGATAGTGGCGGCAACACGGTGGGCAGTCGCTTCGCTAACATGGTCTTACCCGCGCCGGGCGGACCAATGAGTATCACGTTGTGGCCTCCTGCTGCGGCTATTTCAAATGCCCTCTTAATATTCTCCTGGCCCTTCACGTCCAAAAAATCAACACTGCTTATGAGTTGCTGCTTCGAAAACTCCGCTCGCACATCAACCACCACGCGCTCAAGGGCAGTAGTCTCTGTAAAAAACCCAATTACCTCTCCAATATGATTCACTCCATACACTTCAAAACCCTCTACAATGCCGGCTTCTTCTGCATTCTGGGTGGGCAATATTATTCCCTTGAAACCCTCCTTCTGGGCTTGAATGGCTATGGGAAGCGAACCACGGATGGGACGTAAACTGCCGTCGAGACTCAACTCTCCCATCATGATGTAGTGCTCAAGACGTTCAGAAGAAAAAGCTCCCGTAGCAGCCAGTAAACCAACAGCTAATGGCAAGTCGTAGGCGGTTCCCTCCTTCCGTAAATCGGCCGGGGCCATGTTAATTGTGATGTTGCGCACAGGCAAGTCATACCCACTGTTGCTCAATGCTGCGCGTATGCGTTGCTGAGCTTCTTTAATTGCAGAGTCGGGCAAGCCAACAATAGCCAGTTGCGCTCCCCTGTCCACGTTTACTTCAATGGTAATGGTAGCTGCGTTTACTCCAAACACAGCACTGCCATACGTTTTAATGAGCATAGCCTGAGAATTTAAGTATGTAAAATGATTATCGAATCACGCCGAAATGCTCGACTCTAAACGACCCGATGTCGTTCGATGTAATCGATCAGCGCATGAATGACTTTGATGTGTACCTCCTGAACCCGATCGGCATACTCCATCCACGGCACTCGCACTTCAACATCACAACAAGACGCCAACACACCACCATCCTTGCCCGTTAACGCTACCACAACAATGCCCATAGATTGTGCGGTTTTCGCTGCCTCAATTACATTTCCCGAATTGCCGCTCGTTGAAATCGCAAGCAACACATCGCCCTTGCGCCCAACCCCTTCAACATATCGGGAAAACACATGCTGATATCCATAGTCGTTGCCCACACAACTCATGTGTGAAACATCACTAATACTGATTGCAGCAATGGGCGCTCGATTGTCGCGATAACGACCCGTCAGCTCTTCTGCAAAATGCATGGCATCGCACATACTGCCTCCGTTGCCACAGGAGATAATTTTTCCGCCATTTGTAATGGACGCGCTCATTGCTTCGCCGGCATCGTGTACAGATTGTAAAAAAGCATCGTCGTTCATCACTTGTTCCAACAAGCGATGGGCTTGCTCAAAATGTTGGCGAATGGTGTTCATGAAGCGAAAGTAATAGCACTCTGCCGCGCATTCCTATTCCCTATTGGAATAAGTTATTGGAATTATATTCGACCCAAAATCAACCATGCGCTTCGCTCATTCCATTGACTCGAACCAGTCTTCACGCCACGTATCGTCAATGGCTGTGCTCGTGCCCCTCGAGTGTCTGTGCGCATTATTTCAACGCAGGGAGTTTACAAGTCAGGGGATTTACTTCATTGCTCATTCAACCACACATCAACTATACACCAAGCAATGAGAAAAGCCCGAATCGACCGTGATGGAAGTGTTTATCGCGATAAGCAAGAATCACTTGATTATATCGACTTGCTGGAACGCACAGAGGCTCCTGTTCATGGTATTGAAATCGTCAAACTCGGAAAGCTCAAGGCTGAAACCACAGCCAATAAAACCGTGTGGTATAAACACCAGGAAGATGTCTATGATTTATCCCGCAAATTCATTCGTGAACAAATGATTGGGGTATGGAATTACTCCGAATTCAAATAGGGGTTCGTTAATTTTCCCGAAACGCGACACCACTCACACTATTGAGCGAGCGTTCGCGTATTTTTGAAGCGTGTCGCATTCAGCGCTTTAATAACTCCATGAATAATTCCTCCGGTGAATACAATCAGCTTCTGTTCAAACTGGACATATTCATTCGCAAGTACTACAAAAACCAAATGATTCGAGGAGCACTCTATTGCCTCGCTATTATTTTCTTTACGTATTTGGTGATAACCCTGGCTGAATATTTCGGCCGCTTCAGCATCGCCATGCGCACATTTCTTTTTTGGTCGTTTGTAAGCGGAGTTCTTTTTGTGATTGGCAAGTTCTTTCTGCTTCCGCTTTCAAAGATTTTTCGTTTAGGCAAAATCATTTCACACGAGCAGGCTGCACAAATTATCGGGAAGCACTTTCCGCATGTTCAGGATAAATTGGTCAACACACTCCAGTTAAAGTCCATGGCCGCCGGTGGCGACAATTCCCTTCTCGAGGCCAGCATTGCACAAAAAATCGGTGAGCTTCGTCCGGTGCCTTTCTCAAGCGCCATCGATTTTCGCGAAAACCGCAAATACCTGAAATGGGTACTTCCTCCGGTGAGCATCGTTCTCATTCTGCTTTTCGCCGCACCAAGCATTCTTACCAAACCAACGGAGCGCCTCATTAAACATGGACAAATCATAGCAGAAGAAGCGCCCTTCACCATCAAGGTAACCAATGAAAACCTCACAACACCCGAGAATAAAGACTACACAGTGAGCATTGAATTAAGCGGAAGCGAAATACCTGAAAAGGTTTATGTGCTGATGGGTTCACAACAGTTTCTTCTCGAGAAACAGAGCACAGTTGCTTTCTCTCATACATTCAAAAACGTTCGCGAAGACCTTTCCTTCGCATTCAGTGCAAACGGATTTTTCTCGGATCAATATGAACTAAAAGTGATTCCTTCTCCCCGCCTCATCGACTTCGGCATCACACTCAACTTTCCATCATACCTGAAGCGCGGTCAAGAGAACATTCAGAATACAGGCGACATTGTTGTGCCCGAAGGCACTCAGATACAATGGAATTTCAATACGCAAAACAATGAATCGCTGTTCATCCAATTTGGCGACAGTGCATACACGCTGCCCACCGAAAGCGATCGAGCCAACTTTCGTCAAACAGCTGTTCAATCGACGGGCTACTCCATTCAAACCTCGAATCGTTACATTCCATTCGGCGACAGCCTGAACTATCGCATTCAAGTTGTGCCCGATTTGCATCCATCTATTTCGATGCAAGAGGAAAAAGACAGCGCTTCGTTCAAGTGGGTTTATTTCACCGGTGAGGTTAAAGACGACTACGGCTTTCGCAGGCTGACATTCAATTACCGACTCAGCAAGCGGGATGGCGCGGCAATCAGCGAACAGCTGAACACCATCGACTTGCCTATAAGCCAAGACGCAACCGGCGATATTTTCTTCCATTCATGGGATTTGGGACGGCTTGGAATTTCTCCGGGTGATGTGTTCACCTATTACTTCGAAGTTTGGGACAACGACGGTTTCCGCGGATCCAAATCAGCCACCACAGGCGAGCGTGAATACACGGTCCCAAGTGAAGAGGAGCTAGAAGAAAACATTGAGCAGAAAAACGAAGACATTAAAGACAAGTTGGAAGAAAGCATCAAGGAGGCAAAAGAGCTGGAAAAACAATTAGAAGAACTGCAACGTCAGCTGCTCGATAAAAAAGAGATGAACTGGCAAGACAAGAAAAAGCTCGAGGAACTTATGAAGCGTCAGCAAGAGTTGCAAAAGCAAGTAGAAGAAATTCAAGAGCAAAACGAGCAGAAAAACCAGCAGGAAAACGAATTCAACCAACCCAACGAAAAGCTGCAAGAGAAACAAAAGCAGTTGCAGGATCTGATGGAACAGGTCATGACGCCCGAGCTCCAGAAAATGATGGAAGAGATGCAGCGCCTCATGGAAGAGCTTAATAAAGAAGAGATACAGAAAGAGCTCGACAAAATGGATCTGACAAACGAAGATCTCGAAAAGGAACTCGACCGAGCCCTTGAACAATTCAAGCAATTGGAGTTTGAGCAAAAAATGGAGAAGGCTGTTGAAAAGCTTGAAAAGCTTGCCGAGGAACAGGAAAAACTTGCCAACGAAAGCGAGCAAAAAGACTCCAACAGCGACGAATTAAAATCAAAGCAAGACTCGCTCAATAAAGCCTTCGAAGAGCTCCAAAAAGAAATGGACGACATTGAAAAACTCAATGAAGAACTAGAGAACCCGAATGGAATGCCCGATACCGAAAGTCAGGAAGAAGAAATTGAGCAAGACCAAAAGAAGAGTAGCGACGAGTTGAGTAAAAGCAAAAAAAGCAACGCCTCTAAATCACAAAAGAGCGCTGCTAAAAAAATGCAAGACATGGCCAATCAAATGGAAATGGCTATGGACTCCCAAGAGCAAGAACAGCAGGAAGAAGATATGGAGTCGTTGCGAGCACTGCTTGAAAATATCATAACGCTAAGCTTCGACCAGGAAGCGTTGGCGAACAACTTTGGAAAGATTGACAGCAAAGACCCCAACTACAACAAACTCGGACAAACACAGCGCAAGCTGAAGGACGATGCGAAGATGGTTGAAGACTCCTTGTTTGCGCTTAGCAAGCGTGTGCCGCAAGTCAGTGCCGCGGTCAATCGCGAGATCAATCTCGTAAATGAAAACATGGAAAAAGCACTTTCCTCCATTCCGGATCGCCGCACTCCGGAGATTACCTCTTCACAGCAATACGTAATGACGAGCTTCAACAACCTTGCATTGATGTTGGACGAAGCGTTGAAACAAATGCAACAACAATCTGCGAACAGCAAGCCCGGCAGCGGCAGTTGCAACAAGCCAGGCGGCAGTGGAAGCAAACCCAAGCCAAGCGCAGGGCAAATTAAAAAGATGCAAGAAGGGCTTTCGAAGCAATTGGAAGAAATGAAGAAGCAAGGAAAGAACCAGGGGAAGAGCAATTCAGGCGGGCAGCAAATGAGCCAACAATTGGCTGAAATGGCCGCTAAGCAATCGGCAATTCGCAAGGCGGTAGAAGAAAAAGCAGCTGAACTCAACCAAGATGGAAGTGGAAATGGAAATGAGTTGAAGCAAATTGCGAAGGAAATGGAACAGCTCCAAAAGGATATAGTCAATAACCAGATATCTGAAGAGTCCATTCGACGTCAGCGCGACATTGAAATAAGGCTGCTCAAAGCAGAGGAAGCTGAGCGCACGCGCGATCGAGATAATGAGCGCAAAAGCAATGAAGCGCGCGATTATCCGGTTTCCAACCCGATGAAGTATGAAGAGTACATGCGAAAAAAGCAACAGGAAACCGAGTTGTTGAAAACTGTTCCTCCTAGTCTTAAACCTTACTACAAGGAAAAGGTAAATTCGTATTTCATTAAATTAGGCGACCAATAATTCGATATGGAATCCGTAAACCGCACCCTCCAATTTCCTTCTGTGATGGAAAACATTCACATTGCCGAACAGTTAATCGACGATATCTGCGCTGAGTTTCACGTGAAAGAAGATTATTATGGCGAATTACTGATCGCTATGACCGAAGCGGTGAACAACGCCATTGTGCACGGCAACAAAATGGATGCATCGAAGATGGTGACAGTTCATTTTTCAGTGAATGAAAACAACTTGCGTTTCACCATTGAAGATGAAGGTCCTGGTTTCGACTACGACAATCTTCCCGACCCAACCGCACCTGAAAACATCGAAAAACCTCACGGGCGCGGTGTTTTCCTGATGAAAAAACTCGCCGACAACTGCCTGTTCGAAGACAATGGCCGTGTGGTTATTTTGGATTTCGCTGTGTTGGAAAATACACCGGCATAGTTCTTATCCGCAAGCCAGTATCGGTATTCCCTGTGCGTTCGTAAGCAACAATTCCTTGTCTGACTTCATCATCAGAAAACCATTGTCTGCCACTTCCGATGGTGTTGCAATTAGACTGATTCCATTCTTCACTGCGTAATCAAGCGTTTGACGCGCGAAGCCCATTGAATGGTTGTTGGGTTCTTCTTTGACGTGGCTAAAGCGAATTCCCTTTGCCTTGAAGACTTTTTTAGCTGCCTCAAAGTTTTCATGAATCACATTCTCAACATCACCAAAATACTTGTCTATTTCGTAGAAAACCACTTCACTATCGCATTCTGCAGCCAAGCTCATTACCTTTTCGGTTAGCAAACCAGCGATTTCGCTATGCGAAGCGGGCATCAGAATTTTGGTAAAGCCCTCTTCTATAATTTCGCTATTCTCCTGAACCACTAAAAACGATTTCTCCATCGACTGCACGAGTGATAATATTCTGGCACCGAACAAGTGCTGTGTTATACCCTTCACACCGTGCGTGCAGAGCACTATCAATTCAGGATTAATATCCTCCAAAGCCGTTTTGAGCGCAGTCATAAGCCGCCCATCCGCCAAGTGGGTTTCAATTGGCAGTGCAGATCCTAATTCCTCCGTTGCAAAGGCCCGCAGACGTGCGTGTTCGACTTCATCTATTTCGTTTGAGGTCACATTCAATACATGAACATTCGACCCGGCCAATTCAGCTAGCACGCGCACTTGATTCAGCGCCCTTTTGCAGCCCTGGGTATAGTCAACCAATACAGCAATATTCTTCATAGGGCGTGAAATTAATTCCCGCTATCACAAATCCCATGAAACGGATGTCAGAATTTACAAAAAAGGCTGATCTCCGAGATTCTTCAGAACTCTAACACACTCGAGCCCTCAATAGTGATGCCTCCCGGATGATTCACCCTCTCCAAGACAAACCCCTCGCTTTTTTCGTGTTGATATCATGTTAATGCCGGCGAAAACGTAATTTCGCGTCCGTATGGCTATTTTCTTTCACACACTTGATGCAGACCCTCGGTTGCAGCATAAAAACGCTTTAAAACGCTGGATAAGCGACTGCATCTCCGGTGAAAACAAGAAACCTGGTACTGTAAATGTAATTTTCTGTTCAGACGAACATCTTCTCCAGATGAATCGCACGCACCTAAACCATGATTACTACACCGACATCATCACCTTCGATTTTAGTCAAGAAAATGTTGTTTCGGGAGACCTCTATATCAGCTTGGATCGCGTCAAAGAGAATGCAAAAACAAATTCATCATCCCTTCAAAACGAAACATATCGTGTTATCATTCATGGAGTTATGCATTTATGCGGCTACAAAGACAAGCAAAAAAACGAGATTGTTCTCATGCGCCAACAGGAAGAAAAATGCTTAGCTCAAATTCAAAATTACTTCTAAATCTCACGTTTCACGTGGAACCTTTTTTATGGAAAAATCCTATGATATCATAGTCGTTGGCGCCGGGCACGCAGGCAATGAAGCTGCCGCCGCCGCTGCCAATCTAGGCGCCCGTACTCTGTTGATTACCATGGACATGAATAAGATTGGCCAAATGAGCTGCAACCCTGCTATGGGTGGCATTGCCAAGGGTCAAATCGTCCGTGAAATAGATGCGCTTGGCGGCTATTCAGGCATCGTATCGGATCGCTCCGCTCTTCAGTTTCGCATGCTCAACAAATCGAAAGGGCCGGCCATGTGGAGTCCGCGTACTCAAAACGACCGTATGCGGTTCGCAGAGGAGTGGCGTAACATGCTGGAAGCAACTCCATTGGTTGACTTCTGGCAAGACATGGTGAGCGAAATCATTATTGAAAACAACCGCATCACCGGTGTGAAAACAGGCATGGGCATCCACTTCCGCTGTAAATCGGTCGTTGTAACAAGCGGCACCTTTCTCAACGGCGTAATTCATATCGGCGAAAAGCAATTCGGGGGAGGCAGAATGGGTGAGAAAGGGGCTGAGGGACTTACAGAACAGCTGAACTCACTAGGTTTACGCAGCGGCCGAATGAAAACCGGAACACCACCAAGGATAGACGGACGCTCGCTGAACTATGCGCTTATGGCTGAACAACCCGGTGATGAGGAGCCTTCCAAATTCAGTTATCTCCCTATAACCAAACCATTGGCAACACAGCGTTGCTGTTGGATTACCTACACCAATACAACCGTTCATGAAATCTTGGCAACAGGCTTTGAAAAAAGCCCCATGTATTCAGGTCGAATCCAAGGTGTTGGGCCGAGATATTGTCCTTCCATTGAAGACAAAATCACACGCTTTGCAGACAAGGACCAACACCAAATATTCGTAGAACCAGAGGGCTGGAATACGGTTGAAATATACGTGAATGGCTTCTCTACCAGTTTGCCTGAAGACGTTCAACTTCAGGCATTGCGCCACATACCGGGCTTTGAACAAGCCAAAATGTTCCGCCCCGGCTATGCGATTGAATACGACTACTTCCCGCCTGATCAATTGAATCATTCCCTTGAATCCAAAGCAATTCCGGGACTGTTTCTTGCGGGTCAAATAAACGGGACCACCGGCTATGAAGAAGCGGCATGCCAAGGACTTATTGCCGGTATCAACGCAGCAAACTATATTCAGGAAAAAGGGCCATTCATTTTGAACCGCGATGAAGCGTATGTCGGCGTTTTGATAGACGATCTCATTACTAAATCAACTGATGAGCCTTATCGGATGTTCACCAGCCGAGCAGAATTTCGGACGTTGCTGAGACAAGACAACGCCGACGAACGCCTAACCGTCAGATCAGCCGAAATAGGACTCGCTAGCCCAGAGCGCCTTTTTCACGTGGAACAAAAGCTCGCGGGCAAGAAAACCTTGCTCAAACACTTTGAAAAGCTCTCAATTGAACCGGAAATCGTCAATGGAACACTCGAAAAACGCAATAGCGCCCCAATAACGCAAAAAGTCAAGCTTGGTAGTGTCCTTAGTCGCCCTGAGTTGCGATTGTCTGATTTTACCCCCTTATATCCATCCATCCTTGAAAGCATTGCCAACACTGGAGACTTAGTTCCAGAAATTCTCGAACAAGCCGAAATTGAGGTAAAATACAGCGGTTATCTCGCCAAGGAGCGCGACATGGCAGAAAAACTCCTTCGTCTTGAACATATCCGCTTCCCGAAAGGATTCGATTTCCAAAAAATCGGGAACATCAGCACAGAAGCCAGACAGAAACTTATTGCAATTCAACCAGAAACGCTTGGTCAAGCATCCAGAATTAGCGGTGTCAACCCTGCGGACATCTCTATTCTTCTCATGCATTTGGGCCGCTAAGAGGTAATGAGTTTCTAAGTAACCAACATGAAAAAGGACGCACATACGGCGTCCTTTTTTATTTTCCATTCAATCTTCTCTTGATTACAAATCAAATTTAATTCCTTGAGCCAATGGAAGATGCGCACTGTAATTTATCGTATTTGTTTGGCGACGCATGTAAGCTTTCCAACTGTCAGAACCCGACTCACGTCCGCCACCAGTCTCCTTTTCGCCTCCGAACGCCCCGCCAATCTCGGCGCCACTCGTTCCGATATTCACGTTCGCAATACCGCAGTCACTTCCCTCGACCGACAAGAAATATTCTGCCTCACGCATGTTTGTTGTCATGATACTACTGCTCAAACCTTGGGCAACACCGTTCTGCATGTCAACCGCTTCGTGCAACTCCTTGTATTTCATTACATATAAAATCGGAGCAAATGTTTCGTGCTGTACGATTGGTAAACTTGAATCCTTCACTTGGATAATGCAGGGTTTAACGTAACAACCGCTTTCATAACCGTCACCCTCCAATACACCGCCTTCAACCAATATGCTTCCGCCTTGCTGCTTCGCCGCCTCTATTGACTCGAGGTACATTGCTACAGCGGCCTTATCAATCAACGGACCCACATGGTTGTTCTGATCCAACGGATTTCCAATTCGCAACTGTCCATATGCCTGAACAAGCTTCGAGGTTACTTCATCAAAAATGCTTTCGTGAATAATCAGACGGCGCGTTGTTGTGCAGCGCTGACCAGCTGTTCCACATGCGCCAAAAACAGCGCCGATTATTGTCATCTTCAAGTCTGCATTCGGAGTAACTATAATGGCATTATTTCCGCCCAGTTCAAGCAAACTCTTACCAAAACGTTCTGCCACCTTGGCACCCACGATGCGCCCCATGCGAGTACTTCCTGTAGCCGAAATAAGCGGCACACGCTTATCCTCGGTCATCATCGTTCCAACATGAACATCACCTGTAACAATGCTCGATATTCCTTCAGGCAACTTGTTCTCGCGTGCAACCTCATTCCATATGTTTTGACAAGCTACTGCGCATAGCGGTGTCTTCTCACTGCCTTTCCATACACAAACATTTCCACAAACCCAAGCCAACGCGCTATTCCAACTCCAAACCGCAACAGGGAAATTAAACGCGGAAATAATGCCAACGATACCAAGAGGATGCCATTGCTCATACATGCGGTGACCGGGGCGTTCACTATGCATAGTGAGGCCATACAACTGTCGCGATAAACCCACCGCGAAATCACAGATATCTATCATCTCTTGGACTTCACCAAGGCCTTCTTGCAACGACTTTCCCATCTCATATGAAACTAACTGTCCGAGCTCTTGCTTCTTGGCTCGCAGCTTATCACCATACTGACGTACGATCTCTCCGCGCTTAGGCGCGGGCATCATTCGCCAGGTCAAATAAGCCTTTTGAGCCGTGGCAATCACGCGCTCATAATCTTCCGCAGTAGTAGTTGTTATCGTTCCGATTAACTTGCCATCGGCAGGGGAAAACGAAGAAATGGATTCGCCCGAACCGAAGAACTCAAGTCCTGTACTGGTGCCGGCGTTGTTACTCTGAAGACCCAGTGTCTTCAACATATGGTCAACTTGCATGTGTTGTGTTTTGCCGACAAAGATAGTTGCCCACGTTGTAACGATGGTTACAATACACAACCATTAATTCCAACACAACGCCCTGTCCAAATCAGCCAGGGTAATAGGCTCTACCTTCCGAACACTATAACTTCGGCAAGAAGTGTTAATTTGACAAACCTCCATTTGGGGCGTGCCGCCCGGGTTGTGAAGGGTAATCAGACGAACGTTGGTGTTGGCAGGAACGCCGCTGAACACGTACCGATCTCCCTGCTTCACAGCTGATACAATGCACTTATCGCGATCGAAGACCATCGAAACTTGTGCGTTCTCACACATGGGTGCTTGAACACTCACATCAACCAACGGCGCATCGTTTTGTAGAAAGCGATCGCAATTAATCCACCCCAATTCAGTGCTTGAAAACACATAATAATTCAGGTCCGCCGTGCTCACATCAGACATTTTCTCTTCCGCGTCGGCGGTATCATAGCGTTTTACAAATCGATCAACGAATTGCTTAGCGCTTCGCTCCTGCTGACGGCCAAACGACAACATACACGCATGGTCTTCTGAATAAACAGGCATAAACTTTTCCATATCGAGTGACGGCATTGAAGAGAACGCATCAGCCAATAACCGATCATACTCCGCTTTCGAGGAATGAGAAACATAGTAGTCAAGGAACGACCCATCACGATTAACGTCAGGTTGTGAAAAAACCTCATTTCTCAGCCGATTAGCTAATTTTCGGACTATTAGTTTGGGCCTGGGTTTATTAGAGAACGAATCTACTACCCATTTTTTTGCAGGGAATATTCTATTTGGAAAAATGACAACGCCATTTTCGAACCTATAAGGTTGTTTTTGCAAAAGGCCAGAATGATCTTATCATAATCCGGCTTCCAATTTTTGAGTTTCTCCAGAAACAGATCAAATTTCAAAATGTTTAGCACCCGTTTGAAATTGTAAACGGTCATAATCAACGACATCTCCCCATTAACCTTTTCTAGTCCTTTGAGGTTGGTGTGGTTGTAGCCCCACTTGCGTTTTATTGTACCAAAAATGTGTTCATTGATCTCTTGTCGCTTGCGATAAAGAGCGCCATTGGCCCTGTAACGCCTGGTGTTCGCCTCCGATACTTCTGCAAACTCACTGCGCTCAATTTCTCTTTTGCCATCGGCTTTGGCAGTGCACAAAGAACGCACAGGACAGTCCTTGCAGGCTTTAGATCGGTACTTCTTGTAATGATGTCCTACAGCCCGCTCTGTGCGCTGCTTGTGATGCCATGTGCCACTGGTAGTGAGCGTTTGCCCTTGTGGGCAGGTGTATGTATCGCTCTCTTTATTATACAAAAATTTATCTACCAGATACTCAAAGGTTGTTCCCTTGTCATTGCTGTTGACTATCTCGGCATGGGCCACAATGGTGGTGATGTTGCTGTCACTGCATTGCTGCAGTTGCCTGCCGTTGTGATATCCCTTGTCGGCTAGTATGGTCATCTGCTCTGCTACCAAGTTGGCTTTTGCCTCCAGGGCGATGTCGCTGAGTGCATTGCGGTCATTGCGGTTGATGGTGTGGGTGGCAACAATGAGCTTGTGCTTGCTGTCAACAGCTGCTTGCGTGTTGTAGCATACCTCCACAACCTGACCCTGCACCAGCATCGCACGGCTATCGGGATCGGTGGTGCTCAACTGTGGTTCTCCATCTCCCGCCATCAAATCGCCCAGCGCTTCGTATTTGATTTTGTTGTTCTTCAAACGCAGCATCTTCTTCTTGATGTCCTTTACCATTGCCGGATGTTCGCTCTTGTCCATAGCGTCCAATTCATGCAAATAGTCATTGGTCTTTGCCTCGATATAGGCAAGATGGCGTTCGAGCTTCTTGGGGTTGTAGTTGTTCTTCTTGCTGTTGTGGGCGCGCACCTTGGTGCCATCGATAGCCACCAAAGCACCGCTCACCAGTTCTTCATCCTTCAGGAAGAGCACAAATAATTTGAACGTATTGCGCAGTGCCTTGGGATTGTCTTTGCGGAAATCGGCAATGCTATGGTAGTTGGGAGTGAGTCCACCAAGCAACCATTGCAACTCTGTATTCCGGGTGCATTCGCTTTCCAGCCTGCGGCTGCTTCTCAACGCATTGAGATAGCCATAAAAATAAAGCTTGAGAAAAACCCTCGAGTCATACGCCGGTCTCCCCTCCTTCTTGAGCTCTTTCACCACAAAACCCAAACGTTTCAGGTCCAGCTGATCGGAAAAGGCATCGATGAGGCGCACCTCATTGTCGGCATCCACAAGGCTGTCCAAACTGCCGAAGGTCATCTGCATCCGGCCCATAGGTTGAATAAAATCCATAACTCAAAAATGTGCCATTCAACGTGTCATTGTCAAGCGGGGTATCCTATATTTATTCCATAACTAATGAACAAGATTGATGGAAGTATTTTCACGGTCTG
>CAMAYP010000070.1 GCA_945862415.1 Chryseobacterium gleum
ATTGAATAGAAACATAGCCAATACAGTATCGACTTGAAACTCACCATCGCGCAGCTCACGAATGTCGCGCGCTTCATATGAAGCATTCGCTATGGCTTGAGCCTTCATTTCGGCTTCAGCCTTTTCAATCATCGATTCGCTGATGTCAATTCCATGAATGCGCTCTGCACCTCGCTTCAAGAGTTCACGCCCAACATAGCCTTCGCCGCAGCCAATGTCGAGCAACGTTTGTCCTGTTAAAGGTTCGCACAAACCCATTACAAATGGCCGCGCAGAATAATCGGAAAGTAGCACGGGGCCGGTACGTTGCCATTGCGATGCTTGGCCGTCGTAGAGCGATTTCGCGTCTTGTTCACTTTTCATGTTCACAATAATACACTCTTTTCATAACCCTAATCGACAAGTTTGAATTTTAACTCTTTGATTATATTGGCCGTATGAAATATTTGGTTGCTGTTTTATTCCTGCTAGGCGCGCTCAATGCCACTTCACAAATAGATACGTTGTTTTGGTTTGTTGCGCCTGAAGCAACAAGCGGTCACGGCGATGCTCCGGTAACTTTTCGCATGGCTGCGTTTGGAGATGCGGCACAGGTTATTATCGACCAGCCGGCCAATCCTGCATTCACGCCGCTGGTAACCAATATTGCTGCCAACTCTGCGGTGTCGGTGGATGTAACAGCTTTCTTAAATCAGTTGGAAAATCAACCGGCCGACCAAGTGCTGAACAAGGGAGTGCGTATTCGATCGACTGCTTTTATCACGGCTTATTACGAGATTATCACCTCATGCCAATGCAATCCGGAGATTTTTGCGTTGAAGGGAAAAAATGCGTTGGGAACAGAATATTACACACCCTTTCAAACGGCATGGAACAATGGAGGCTACTTCCCAACACCGCTTTCATCAGTCGATATTGTTGCAACCGAGGATAATACAATCGTTACCATTGTGCCTTCCGTAGCAGTTGTGGGTCATGCTGCAGGAGTCGCATATGATATAGTGCTGAATGCCGGGGAAACATATTCAATGGCCGCTTCCTCTACAGCAGCAACCGACCACCCTGCTGGTAGTCGTATCAGTTCCAACAAACCCATTGCAGTAACACTAAAGGACGATTCGGTATCCAATGGTGGTTGTTCTGATATCATGGGCGACCAGCTTATACCAACAGACCTTATCGGAACTGAGTACATCGTGATGAAAGGATTTTTGTCGCCCGGTGCAGGGGAGGCCATCTATGTGCAGGCCACACATGATAATACCGATATTTTTATTGATGGTGCCGTGACGCCTTCAGCCACCATTAACACCGGTGAGCAATGGTCTTATCTCATCAACAACAACACGACTTACGTTACAACCACTCAACCGGCCTATGTACTTCATGCCACGGGTGAGGGCTGCGAGCTGGCCGAGGCTGTTCTGCCTCCCATCGAATGCACGGGTTCCAGAAAAGTGTACTTCGTGCGCAGTGTGGATGGCGCCTTTGGAGTGAACATTATGACTCGCACCGAGAACATCGCCAATTTCACTCTCAATGGTATTACGACGCTTATTCCTGCATCTTCATTCAATGCGGTGGCTGGTTCGGCAGGCGAATGGATGAGCACACAAATACTATTTAGTACCATCGATATTCCTTCGGAAGAGTTTACGGTGGTTGAAAATTCAACCGGTTTGTTTCATTTGGGAACTATCAACGGTGGCGGTGGTGGTTGTCGCTACGGCTATTTCTCTGACTTTGGACAGTCTAACCCGTTGGAAATTGCTGCTAGTTTTTGCGAGGGCGATACAATTACCATTCAACCCAACGACGCATACCTGAGCTATGCGTGGAGCACAGGTGCAACCACAGAGTCAATTGATGTAGTTGAACCGGGCGAATACAGTCTTACGGTAGAAACCTCACCCAATTGCATTGACACCGATACAATACAGGTGGAAATGTTCTTGAACCCGCTAATAAACCTGGCTCTGTTCGATACGCTGGTTTGTGATGATCCGGATCCAATCACAGTGTCGGCGCCTCTCGGATTTGATACCTATTCATGGACGGATGCGGATGGAGACATCATCGGCGGTGGACAAAAAATCGAACTTACGGAGGGACGTTACAACGTGTTGGCACTGGATAGCAATGGTTGCTATTGGCCAAGTGTTGCCCCGGTAATCGTTGATTTTGAAGAGTGTAATCTTGTTATTCCCAATATCATTACACCTGATGGCCCTGCAGGGGCGAGCATCAGCCAGTCGAACGACAATAATGCCTTTTTTGTGAAGTCACTTCGCCTGTATCCCGATTCCAAACTTACCGTCTACAATCGTTGGGGTACTATAGTGTATCATTCTGACAATTATCGCAACGATTGGGTACCGCGAGATTTACACGACGGCACCTACTATTACGTGCTGCAGCTGCGACAGCCAAATGGCACATTTCAGAGGTATGCCGGCGACTTAACCGTGTTGATGGGGGAGTGATTGTGCGACTCGCGTCAGTTAAAAGAAACAATAAAAAGAGTAGCTCAGGTTGCGAATTAAAAAAGGCCCAAGTTGAAAACTCAACTTGGGCCTTTTTATTCGTCACTAGTCATTCGTCACTAGTCACTAATTACTCGCTCTCTACCGCCATTCTCTTCAACGCCAGTTCCTTCGCGAAATCCACAAACACCTTGTATGCTTGGGTGAACGAGAAGCGGTCTTCAAAGTTTTTGTTGACGATATTTCGGCGGTGCATACCGTTGATGAGCGTGCGGCGTGCATCGGGCTCGCGCAATGACTTGTTCGACTCAATGAGGTCGATAAACGAGGAGTTGTCGAAGTAGCGATCAACCTCTTCAAACGTGAACTCATTGAAGTCGAGCGCTTCCATAAAATTGCGACCGTCGCGATCCAGTTCATAGCAAAGAATGGCTAAAAATATGCTCACATCACGCGAGAAATTCTCTGACGTTTCCTTACTCAGCAAAAACGCATATTCCGTTTTCAAGTTGAGATCGAGGTCAAACGAAATCTTAAAAAACTCCGTATAGAACGTATCGTTTTCTTTCAACGAGTTGAAATGTCCCTCATTGCTAAGGATGAATTTTCCGCCCATCAATTCTTCGACGATCTGGCGATGATTACTTGGATATACCATGGTTGTTAGATGCTTTGGGTTGAGTTAGGTTGGTTGTTTACTTGATTTTCAATGCCGGTTCAATTTTAATCTTCGGCAAGGAAATCGTCGAGGTAGTCGTGGTCAGCGTCACACGCTCGGCCTTCTTCGGGAATTCAATCTGCAGGTCGCCGTCAAACAGCAATCCACACAAGGCAAAGAACTTGTCCGTTTCAATGTCCTGGAAATCCTTCTGCAATTCCTTATAGCACCACGAGAAGAAGTCGTTCACCGGCAAACTCTTCGTGAGATTGCCCTTGAATAATTCACGATCGAAAATCCACTTATCGAAGTCGACAACTCCGTCTTCAAGAGTAACATACTCGTTGACCGAAAACTGTTCAAAGAACTCGCGAACCTTGTATAGCATGTCCTTCGCATACACCATCGTGCGACTGCCCTTGAGCAGGGGAGGTGTGTCCATTCTGTATGGGTTGCGCAAGAACTCAATCCAACCGGTGAGAATGAGCGACTCAGTTCGAATACGCTCCAACAAAGGCAACAACTCATTCACCAATACCTTCGACTGACGAAGCAGGTCGGTGTTGGTTTGGATAAGTTGTGCATAGAGCTTTTCAAACTCCATACGGATGGTCTCGTCTTGAAAATCGAGACGGCGACGATTGGCATACTCACATACATCGAGAACGGAGCTCGTTACCGATTCCGAGTGCTTCACGTCCAGAATGCGGTTCAAAGGCAGAATATAATATTCAATCCAGAAAGAGGCTTTTTGCACTTTCTCGCGATAGTCAATGCGATCGAGGTTCGATTTCAATTCGCGCGTCTCGGCGAGCAAGCGGAAGGTGTTACGTTCTACGAGGTCGACAAACTCGCGCACCTGGTGCGAAAGGTTCTTGATACGCTCCTGTAAAATGTCGCGATCCTGGTTTTCGTATTTGCGGATTTTCAAGAATAACTCCGAAATACTGGTCTTGTATTTCTCAATAGTTTCGGGAAGCAACGGCTTGAACTCAAACATCAGGAATTCCATCAGTTTGAAGTACACATCGCGCATCTCGTAATCACTGCCCAGGCTGCGTATCACGCGGTATTCGCGAAGACGAATGTTCATCGTATGTCCATGCTTTTGGATAAGCATGTCGTACACCTCCTTGGTAATGAGTCCATCGGCAATCTGATACGAGAACAGATCCTTCACAACGTCAAAGTTGGCGTGAAGGAAGCTCAGTATGGTCCGTGGTTCTGCTTTTATCATAGCTGTCAGGTTTTTGCGAGGGGTTAAGCTTCTATGAGCTCTTCCTCCAGCAAGTGATATTTCAGTTTTACTTCACTCAGTTCGTTGAAGTGCCCGGGAACAATTACCGGCTCTTCGTTGATAGGTGTTGTATGTAGTTCTGTCATTTTGTTGTTGTTATCAAAGGGGCGCCCTTGGCGTCTCTCTGTGTCGTTGGACGCACTGCTGTGCGTCCTTACTTGTCTTTAGTCACAGGTCGACGCGGGCGTCTATCTGTGTCGTTGGACGCACTGCTGTGCGTCCCTTAGTCCTTCGGCTCTTGCTTCTCCTTGGCTATTTTCAGCTCCTCACGGCGCACAGCATGCTGCTTGTCGTTGAGGTTGATCTTGCCCTTCGAACGGAAGATGAAGTAGTATTTCGAGAAGCCGTCATATGGCTGCGGCGCCGCGAAAATTGGGATGAAGTTGTGCTCCTTACAGAACTGTACCAGCTGCGGACGGTTGTGCTCGTCGATGGTTCCAATCTCGTCGATGAACAAGGCAATCTTGTTCTCTTCACTCGAAATAGCCAAACGGTTAATGATGGCCATTACAATTACGAGACGTATCATACGGTCAGTTCCGTCCGATTCAACCTGCTCTTTCAAATCCACACGTTTCATAGTACCCTTCACGTCGAGCACAAGCTCAATGTCGAAGAGGTCTTCAAAGTCAACGCTCTTGCCGGTATCGAGGTATTGGTTCAGAATCTTGAGGTCCTCTGCATTCTCGAATTCGAAACTCAATTGAGCATTGAGGTTCTCAATCGATGCGATACGTTCCAATTCATACAACACTTTCTTATTGTCGACCAACTCAATCTTGAGCGACTCGATATTCGAAATGTGTGTTTTGGCCAAGCTCTCGTTGAAACGGTTGTAAACGAACGTCTTGAACTCTTCGTAACGCTTGCGGAGGTTGTATGCCGGGTTAGCAAACTGAGTTGAGATACTGCCCAACAATCCATCAATCGACTTTTCCTTGTCGTTGATGCAGGCAATTTCATCTTCCACAAATTTGATGAACTCCGTTTCGTCGGCTGAAGCGCTATTTGTCTTGAATCGCAATTGGTCGAATGAACGGTCTTTCTTCACTTTCAGAACTTCACGGTCGGCATTGGCATGCTCAAACTTGGAGAATATGTCGTCGAGCGAATCAGTAGTATCAAAGGCGGTAGGAGTAATTCCGAATGCTTCGATTTCTTGCTTACGTGATCGCAATTTAACAAGGCGATCTTCCGACTTACGGGTGTCCTCTCTCAAGGTGTCGAGCAGCAGCGACTTCTCTGAAATGTCCTTTTTCAACTTCGTGAGTTCATCTTCGAACTTCTCTTTTTCGGTCTTCAGGTTGCGCAACTCGGTGCCCAATTCGCCGCTTGTCTTTTCGAGCTTTGGCTTTTCTGCAATGGCACGAAGTTTCTCTTTCACCGCTTCAATGTCGTTCAACACTTTATCGAGCTCCTTGCGGGTCTTATCAATGTGAAGCGCTACGGCCCATAGCTTCTCGAGTTCTGCCTTTTCTTTCTGCACTTCCTTAAGCTCGTCCTTCAGCATTTTCACGGAAGGAACGTCGCGCAGCTCCATCTTCTTCGGCAATTCAATTTCACCGTCAAAGATTTTCATGGTGGTGCCTGTCTTGGTCACTTTCTTCTTTACAAGCTTATCAGGCATTGCTGCAAACTCAGACGAGAAGATGGTGTTCAGAATCTTGCGGGTGTCTTCGTTGCCTGCAATTTTCTGAATGAGTTGGTTGTCGTAGTTCTTTATCTGCGCATTCAAACGTGTGCAATCCGCATCATATTTGGAAAGCTTGTTTTCGATGTTCTTGGAGTCGAGTTTCTGATTTTCAACCATCGTGATGCGCACTTCGATTTCGCGGCGATTCTGATCGAGGTTGGTAAGAGACTCTTCCAAAAACTTTTTTGTCTCGTAACTGGCTATGAGGTCGATACGTGTTTGTAACGCAATGAACTCCTTCTCCTTCATTTCCACTTCCGTTTCCTTTTTTCCGATTTCGCGGTTGAGATCTTCCTGGCGTGGCTTCAACTTCTCGTTTACAATAACCAACGTGCTTTGGTACGTCTTTTCCTTTTCAAGTCGAGTACTGTCGAGTTCTTTAATGGTGCCATTGTATTGCTTATCGAAAGCATATACAAGGTCGCTCACGATGCGTGACTTCGCCTTGTAAAGGTTTACCACTTCGCGGAATTCCTCGAAGTCCTTTTGTATGTTCTTAATAACACGGATTTCGTCGTTGATGCGCAACAAATCCGTTATGTCTTTCTTGTTTTTCTGTGAAAAGTTGATACCCTCGTGTTCGCGGTTGTCGGCTATGATAAGCGACTCCTTGAGCGATTTGTTGGTAATCAGCTTCGAGTTGATGAGGTAGCGATAGATTTTCGAGAAGTTGTTGCTCAACCCGTCGGTGCGCACACTTTCCTCGAGCCATACTACAGCATCGTTGCGACGTCCACGCTGGTAAACGGTGTTGAACACTTCGCTCTTGCTCTTGAATAGATAGAGCTCTATTCCTTCTGTAGTAAGCAAATCTTGCACTTCATCCCAACGGCGGATACGCTGTGTTTGACCATCGCGCTTGAAGAAGTAATCCTGGTTGTATTCGCCTTTGAATCGGTAATACTCCAATTCCCCTTCGCTATCGCGCTTTACAAGAATGCAATAGGGACTGTTCTTATGAACCTCAAACAGAATATAACTCTGGTTGTGGGTAGGGAAGTAGTGATGGATAGTCTCCTTGTCTCCTTTACGCTGTCCGGAAAAGCTCATTTTCGAGCCGTCAACCACAAACAGGAAGTTGAGGGTATAGATAAGAGTTGATTTACCTACGTTGTTGGGACCTACCAATTGCAACGAATCACAATCGTCGAGGCGCATTTCAGCGTTTACATAGGTGGCGGTATTAATACCGATGATTCTGGTAATCATAATGTTTGAATAGGTTAGGGAAGCACTTACGGATCCCGTTTAGTAATGCGTTTACCGACCCTTTCGGGTAAGCACAACGTTCAAAGGTATTTGCACGAATTAACTTTACAATGCATTGTTGATGAATTGGGGAAAACTGGCAGTTGGTCAGTTGACCTGGGTTAAGCGATGGATTGAGCATTGTATCCGTTTAGTTTTGTGACATGCAAGGCCTACAGCTCCAGTCTGAGTCATGGAACAAATCATTGGTGTATGATTGGCAAAGCCCTGCATGGTCAGATTTAGCCGCTCGGGTAAATTCGGCATATGCAGAATCGACATGTTATCCGCCGAAAAGCGAAGTGTTCAAAGCATTTGAGCTGTGCGCACTGGAAGATGTTAAAGTGGTCATTCTCGGCCAAGATCCCTACCACGGCCCCGCACAAGCCAACGGACTGGCCTTTTCTGTGCATGCCGGACAAAAAGCGCCGCCATCGTTGAGAAACATTCTGAAAGAAGTTTGGGACGACGTCGGTGGAATGCCGTGGGTCGACCTCACCCGCTGGGCCGAGCAGGGTGTGTTTCTCTTGAATGCCATTCTTACAGTGGAAGAGAAAAAGCCCGGTTCACATGGCAAATTCGGATGGGAAGCCTTCACGGATGAGGTCATTCGCACGATAAGCGAACGACAGCCGCATGTGGTTTTCATGCTTTGGGGCAACTATGCGAAAAAGAAGGAAACTCTTATCGACACATCAAAACACCTTGTGCTCAGAGCGCCTCATCCATCGCCGCTTTCCGCGTACCAGGGTTTTTTCGGCAGCAAGCATTTCTCGCAAGCAAATGCGTTCTTGGAAAGTAAAGGGCTGACAGTGGTGAAATGGTGAAAATGTGAAGTAGTGAAATCGTTGCCCCCCGCTTTCGCACTCTAGAGCTGCACAAAACCAACAACTTTCGCGGTACTTAGTACTTTGCAATTAGTACTTTTTTTTTTAATGTGTTATGCTCATCCAAGCTGCCTTAATAAACGATTAGCCCTCCGCTTTCGCACACTTAACCTATAATAAAAGACCAACTTTCGCGGTACCTAGTACTTAGTACCTAGTACCTATATTCGCCCCATGTCTGACTCCGCAAAAAAAGACAGCGCTGAAAAGGCCATTGCCCTCATACGTTCGCAGGCACAAACCCGCGATGCGCAGGCGTTGGCCGCTGGGCTTATGAAAGGTGATCGTGCCTTGTTGGCTCAAGCTATTACGTGCATTGAGAGTGGAAGGGAAGAGGTAGCGAACGAAATTGTTCGGTTATGCTTGCCGGCCACAGGCAGCTCAGTTCGAATGGGCATCACGGGAGTGCCTGGTGTAGGTAAAAGTACCTTCATTGACACCTTCGGCATGGCATTGCTCGAGGCGGGAAAGAAGGTGGCTGTGCTGGCAGTCGATCCGAGCAGCCCCATCAGCAAAGGCAGTATTCTGGGCGACAAGACACGCATGGATCGCTTGGCTGCAGATAGCCGCGCATTTATTCGCCCATCACCTTCCAGCGAGACGCTTGGCGGTGTGGCTCGCAAAACACGAGAGACCATTCTTCTTTGCGAAGCCGCGGGTTATGATACGATTCTCGTCGAAACAGTAGGAGTAGGGCAGAGTGAAACTGCGGTACATGCTATGACAGACTTTTTCGTACTGCTGATGTTGGCCGGTGCCGGTGATCAGCTACAAGGCATCAAGCGAGGCATCATGGAAATGTGCGATGCGATGATCATCACGAAAGCTGATGGAGGTAATATGGCTGCTGCTACCCGAGCAAAATCAGAATATGCATCTGCTTTGCATTTGTTTCCTGCGAGGGAAGATGGCTGGTTTCCGCCGGTGCTTACTACGTCGGCATTGGAACAAAAAGGGATTGATGAAGTGGTGCTGTTACTCGACAATTATGCAGTATGGATGCAAGAGCGAGGGTTGATGAATGAACGTCGAAAAAGGCAAAATCTTTCTTGGTTGCATGAAGAATTGCGCGCCAAAATCGTGGAGCGCTTCTATGAAAATTCGGATGTAAAATTAAGACTTGAAGCTATGGAGCGTCGTGTTGCTGATGGAGCAATTTCTCCGTTTCAGGCAGCATCTGACATACTCAAAGGAAATAACTAGGCGTTTTTATCAAACCGAATTTATCGTGAAACCGACCGGTTGTTAACTCGCATTCAAGAAAGGAATGGGTTCTTATACTTTCGTCAGGATAAACTACCGAGATGCGCTTGCTGTTTTTTTTGATTGTGCTAAAGCTCTTGTCTGCAATAGACAATGAAGCCTATACCCAGCAAAGCCGCTATCGTTTCTTCCATTACACGCCCGACGAAGGCCTTATTGATAATACTGTTCGTTGCTTTCTGAAAGACCGAAGTGGATTTCTATGGATAGGTACCAACTCAGGATTGTCGCGCTTTGACGGTTTTCGTTTTACCAATTTTATGTGCAATCCGGCTGATAGTTCAAGTTTGAGCAGCAATCAGGTGGTTCACTTATTTGAAGATTCCCAGGGCCAAATCTGGATTTCGACGCACGACAATGGATTGAGTGTTTTTGACCCGAGAAAGAATCGGTTTAAACGCTTCGTGTATAATCCGAATAAGCCAAATGGCTTGCCCAATAACAACCCAACAGCGGTTTGCTATGATGCTGCCGGCAATATGTGGATAGGCTTTTTCGGAAAAGGATTAGCGCGGTTCAACCCGGGCGATGAGAGTTTCACATTGACTTCCTTTGATACTTCAACCAAACTCTACAACTTCAACGAAATTATGGATGTCGAGGGCGATGCCTCCGGCAATCTGTGGATTTCCACACGGGTGGGATTGGTTCGTTTTAATCCGATGACGGGTGATTTCACCCGAATAGAACAGCTTGAGTCCAATGGAAGCAAGTTAATGCAAAAGAACTTGTTTTTGAAGTTGCACATCAACGAGGAAGGAAATGTATTGGTGGGGTCTTGGGTAAATGGTATTTATGAGTACAATACTAAAAATGGCTCCTGGAAGCAGCATTTGATTGATAAGGAAAAGCGAGAAAACTCGGGATATGCCAATAAAATAAATGATTTTATACTGCTGGACAAACAAAGAATTCTTTTTACTTCCTATTATTTTGGTTTTGGTATACTAGATTATTCTTCCGGCTCTATTGAATATCTTAAGTTGGAGAATGAGCGCTGGACGCGCACTCTAGGTGTGGAAACAGGTATTTGTCTATACAACTCCGGGAATCATATTTTTATGGGAACTAATACGGGCTTCTCGCGCATGACGGAGCGTTCAAGCGACATTTTTGAATACGACGGAACGGCTTTGAAGTTTGATTTTGAGAATGGAGTCAACGTGCTTTCGGCTTTCATAAAACCGGAAAATGATAGCTTGTTGTATGGTGGAACCTACTATAGAAATGGACTATATTCTTTTTCTGGGAAAACAGGCAAACTCAAGGGTCTAGTGCCATTGCAGGGATATAGCGGGATACTTGCCGTCAACGGAGTGACTCAATCCAAAGCGAATAGTCAACTATATTATATTGCTTCTTCTCAAGGCTTGCTGTTATTCAATTCGCAAGCGCCCGAGATGCTTACACGTGTGCCAATCGATGGAGCAGGACTCACAGGAAAACATGTTTGGTCGCTGGCGTATGACTATTTCGGAATGCTTTGGTTGGCAACGACCAATGGCTTGTATGCTTGGAATGAAAAGGACGAATCCGTTGTCAATTACTCCGACAAATTCAGGAATGCTTCGGGATTAGACTCGTTTAACCTGATACAGACATATGTCGATCGCGATAATGCTATATGGTGCGTGACTGACACTCGCCGGTTATTTCTATTCGACCCTAAACAGGGTACATGCAGGATGTTTAACTCTGAAAACCCTGCCAATAATCTATTGAAAGGCAACGCCGAATCGGTCCTGCAAGATGCTGACGGTCGCATCTGGATTAACATGTTTAGTATCGGTCTGGCCTGCCTAAATCCGGTGACAGACAGCATTCGCTATATTACCTCTGCCGATGGTCTGCTAAGTGCTCGGATTCTTTCCATGACGCTCGATGGAGCTGGCAACCTGTGGGCTCTTTCCGATAAAGGAGTTTCGGTGCTCAATACCAGTAATCTGCATATTCGCAATTTTACCAAGAAACAGGGACTCGAAATTGCCGATGCAAACATCATTGAATTTCATAGGAATGGAATGATGTACATTGGTGGAAGGGACTTTGCGTGGAAGTTTAATCCGGCCCTACTGCTGAACAATAACGAGCAGGGAAGAATCTACATTACCTCCATTGAAGTGCTTTCAAAACTGTATCACAACGTTGAGTATTATAACGCACTTGATACGGTTCAGTTGAGTTATAAGGAAGATGATTTTCGAATTCGCTTTACTGTGCCCGACATCGGTTCGGAAGTGGATTACTACTATTATACTAAATTGGATGGAGTAGACCACGATTGGGTGCTTCAGGGGAAAGAAGGGGAAGCGGCATACGCACAATTGAGCGACGGCTTCTACACTCTTCGGATTCGAGCCAAAAACGGAGCAGGCGAATGGTGTACGGATGAACGCTTATTGGCTCTGGTTATACATCCACCGTTTTGGAAAAGGGCGGTTTTCTTTGTGCCGGTTGTCTTTTTGTTATTGACCATATTGTTTTGGGTTTACAGGAAGCGAATCAGCCTAATTCGCAGAAAGGCTCACGAGCAGAGTGCGTTCCGTCAGCAGTTGAACGAACTCGAGAACAAGGCGCTTCGCAGTCAGATGAATCCGCATTTTATTTTCAATAGCCTGAACTCGATAAACAGTTATATCATCAAGAATAAAACAGATGAAGCATCGGCTTTTGTGACCAAGTTCGCCCGCCTCATTCGTCTCATACTGGATAATTCGATGGAGAGCAGTGTGCTTCTGGAAAGGGAGCTGATGGCTTTGAACCTTTATATTGAAATTGAAAACAAGCGCTTCGAGAACAAATTTACATGGCAAATTGAGGTTGATCCTGAGCTAGACACAAGTCATTTGCTGGTGCCGCCTATGGTCATTCAACCCTATGTGGAAAACGCTATTTGGCACGGACTTTTGCATAAGGATTCTCCGGGAATACTTTCTATAAGTCTACAATGTAGAAACGGGTTTTTAGAAATTGAAATTAAAGACGATGGTGTAGGAAGAGAAGCCGCTATCAATCTGCGTAGTAAAACATCGCTCAAAACGAAGTCTCATGGGCTAGAAGTTACAGCGAAGCGTATAATGAATTTCAACGGTGACACACTGGAAGGCGATGCCGTAAGTATCACGGACCTTTTCTTGCCAGAGGGCAACCCTTCAGGCACTTTGGTAGTGCTCAAGTTGGCTCTAGTTAAACATTCAAATCAATTAAAAGCATGATGCACTCTACACTAAAAGCAGTTATTGTTGACGACGAGATTAGCGGTATTGAGGTTCTTGAATACACCTTAAAAAAGCATTGTCCGGAAATTGAAATTATTCAATCATTTTCATCGTCAGTTGAGGCATTCGAGAAAATACCTGCTATTGAACCTGATGTGCTATTCGTGGATGTGGAAATGCCCCAGATCAATGGATTCGAATTGGTGGAAAAGTTGGCGTCTTTAAATATCCAGGTCATTTTCACAACCGCTTACAATGAGTTTGCTTTGAAGGCCTTTCGCGTTTCAGCTCTTGATTATCTGCTTAAACCCGTGGATGTCGATGAATTGAAAGCGGCTGTTGCTAAACTTAAATCAATCAGTAAGCCCGACAATCAGGCAATGGACGCGCTACTTGACTACATCAAAGGCCAAAAACAAATAAATAAAATCAGTGTTTCTACCGATAAGGGTATTCACTTTATAGAAACGTCGGATGTTTTATATTGTCTTTCAACTGGGCCTTATACAGTTTTCTATCTCACGGCAGGTCAAGAGGTAGTATGCTCTAAATCTATAGGCGAATACGAAAAGATACTCTCCGACAAAGGTTTTTATCGCATTCATAACTCCTCTCTCATCAATGTGAATCACCTAAAACGCTTTGTTCGCACCGATGGAGGTTATGTGGAAATGAGCGACGGAAAAACGCTCACAGTATCGCGGCGAAAAAAGGATGAGTTCCTGAGCTATCTGGGTCATTAACCAAATAACCGTTCAATTATACCGGTTATTAAGTGAGTGAAGCCATTCTTTAGATGCAACTCCTGCAGGCAATCGTATTGAGTGAATATTGCCTGGAATACCTTCAAGTCATGCAACGCATGCACCAACAGGTAGCCATAATTGCTTGCCACGATTCCATTTTGAAAAAAACAAATTATATAGCGTGCCTTTTTTTGGTGGTATTGCCTCTTTTATGCTCAATGCGAATGAGTGCTCAAGACCTTTCACTAATCGGACAATCTAAGCCGGTGATATTTAGCGGTTCTGTGAATGTGCAGGCCGGTCCTTATCTCTATTTTGGTGACGGCGACCCCCGTAACGACCCTTTCTGGTGGCAGGTCACAGGGTCACCTTCTGTCAATATTTACGGCTGGCAGATACCATTCAGCTTTAATTATGGAAGTCGCAACCGTTCCTTTAGTCAACCCTTTAATCGATATGGTGTTAGCCCTTA
>CAMAYP010000071.1 GCA_945862415.1 Chryseobacterium gleum
AAGTGGGGATTGGAACCTATGGGACCGGGCCCCAATATGTTTTCACGCTTATATGACGACGTGTGGGTCGATGAAAACGGCTGGCTGCACCTAACGATTGCCAAGCACAACGAAGTATGGTATTCGTCGGAAGTAGTGGGCCGCGACAATCTTGGTTATGGCACTTACACCTGGACCATCCAAGCCGACCCTATGAGTTTTTCGGAGAACGTTGTATTTGGATTGTTCACCTGGGACAACAACACCTTTTACACCGACGGCAACAGCGAAGTGGATATCGAATTTGCCAAGTGGGGTGACTCAACGAGCACAGCGCCCACTACCTTTTCTGTGCAGCCCGTTTCCTTTGGAGGCTTTTTCGCTGAGCGCACACGCGAGCGTGAAATTGCAGAAGAAGATTTGCGCGGTGTTACTACCCACACCTTCACCTGGACCGACACCCTCATCACCTGGGCCAGCTACAAAGGCGACAAGGCCGAAGGAACACCAATTGCAACCTGGGATTTCGATTTGAATCATCCGCCACGCGTAAAGATTGATGGCTCACAGACCTCCATGCCGATTGTGATTCCGGCTCCGGGTTCAACCACGAATGCGCGCATGAATTTATGGACGCTACCCTTCAATTCACTTGGACCTAACAATCAGTTGGAGCATGAGGTAGTAATAAGGAGCTTCATCTACGAGCCATTGTAATTTGGGGGGGCGATTTTGATACGAATGCACGAATGAGGTGGAAACCGAAGGTATTCTTCCGCAGTGGAGGCTCGGTAGCCGAGCGAAGTCGAAGCCGAGCGTAGTCGAGGGTCGGTAGCCGAGTGTAGCCGAGGCTAGGTCATAATCAGCGCAACATGTTCTTCGAGTTGCTTGATGTATTGCTCATGGATGAGCTTCCCGTCTGCATCGAGTGCCTTGGAGATACCCGATAACTTGGGTTTATGATAATGCACGTGCATTTTCAAGTAATGCAGAACCCCAGTGAGATGGTCCTGTCCGCGCATGTTGCCCGCCTGCCCGTCGCTCAAGCCTATAATACTGGCATGCTTGTTCCAAAAGGACTTTACCGGCGATCCGTCGATGAACAACTTCAACACCCCAGGGTATGAGCCATTGTATTCCGGAATGACAAAAACGATGTGGCGAGCTGCTTCAATGTATTCGTGAAAGAGCTGCAGAAATTCGGGTGAACGATCTGCATACATCGTTGGCGAAAAAAAATCGGACGGCAGATTGGCCAAATCCAATACGCGTGTTTCCTCGCCTTGCTTTTCAATAAGTTCTGCAACGGTAGCCGCCACTTTCGCGGACGTGCTTTCTTTTCGGTTGGTCGAAATAATAACTGTAATCACTGTAGCTTTTAACAACAGGGCAGCCATAAGGTTCATCTGAAGGATGGCCAATCCTTTTTCAACACAAATCACCCCCTACCCCAATCGACATCACCCGGTAGAGCGTATTCAACCTCCTAATTTTCAGTGCAGGCAACTCACTTATCAACACTAAACACACAATTGCCGTGTGCACAACTTTACCGCTCGTGAAACCGTGAAACGCTTTGTTCCACTATACTTTCGTAGAGTTCCACGGCGGATATAACATCCGTGAAACACCGAATAAACACTTACACAATTAGTTCGAATATGGGTAAAATCATTACCATCGCCAACCAAAAAGGTGGCGTAGGAAAAACCACCACAGCTATCAACTTGGCAGCAGCCTTGGGCGTGTTAGAATACAAAACGCTGCTGGTGGATGCCGATCCACAGGCCAACGCCACGAGCGGTGTGGGTGTCGACCCGAAGAATATCAAAGCCGGTATTTACGAATGCTTGGTGAACGATATTCACCCGAAAGACCTGGTGCTCAACACCGATAACCCCAACTTGTTTCTCATCCCCGCTCACATCGACCTGGTGGGTGCAGAAATCGAACTTATCAATGCCACCAACCGCGAGTACATGATGCGCAACGCGCTAAGCAAGCTTCGCGATGAATATGACTTTATTATTATCGACTGCTCTCCTTCTCTCGGATTGGTAACCGTTAATGCGCTTACTTCGAGCGATTCTGTTATCATACCCGTGCAGTGTGAGTATTTCGCATTGGAAGGTCTGGGTAAATTGCTGAATACTGTGAAAATCGTTCAGCAAAAACTCAATACCGACCTTACCATCGAAGGTATTTTGCTCACGATGTACGATTCACGTCTGCGCCTGAGCAACCAAGTGGTAGAAGAAGTGAAAATGCACTTCCAGGAAATGGTTTTCGACACCATAATTCATCGCAACACTACGTTGGGCGAAGCTCCAAGCTTCGGACAGACCATTCTGATGCACGATGCGGCCTGCAAAGGATCCGTGAACTACTTGAACCTTGCGCGCGAGGTGCTGCAGAAGAACTCAATGACCAACATGAGCAACGAAGATAAATTTATCAATATCGAAAATGGCTAAGAAACCCGCTTTGGGTCGCGGTTTGAGCGCCCTGTTAGAGAATGCTTCCAAGACTGTGAAGGAAGGTGCGCCTGCCAATGCTGCGGTCGATACAGCTGTAGCGGATTTGCCGGAAATAATGCCTGCAGCTGAAGTGGGCAACGTAGCCGGTCCTATTTCGGTGCTGCGCATATCGCAAATCGAAGCCAACCCGTTTCAGCCACGACAAGAATTTGACCCTACTGCCCTGCGCGAACTGTCGCAGAGCATCAAGGAGTTGGGGCTCATTCAGCCGATAACGGTTCGTAAAGTATCTGCACAGAAATTCCAAATCATCAGCGGTGAACGCCGCTTCCGCGCCTCGCAGATGGCCGGATTGGAAGAAGTTCCTGTGTATGTGCGCACTGCGAACGACCAGAACATGCTTGAGTTGGCATTGGTAGAGAACATTCAACGTGAAAACCTCAATGCCATAGAAGTAGCCATCAGCTACAAGCGCTTGATGCACGAGTGCAGCCTTACTACCGAGAAGCTCGCTGAGCGTGTCGGTAAAGACCGCACAACGGTAACGAATTATGTTCGTTTGCTCAAGCTTCCGCCCGAAATCCAAATAGGCATTATCGAGAAGCGCATTTCCATGGGGCACGCCCGTGCGCTTATCAACTGCGAACCCGAGGCCAAGCAACTGAAGATCTACAAGCTCATACTCGAGAAAGACCTCAGCGTGCGCAAGGTGGAAGAGCTCGCCAAAGAAGACGATGCGCCAAAACTGTTCAAGACCGAAAAGGTTGTATTGCCGCTGGAGTTCCAAAAAATGCAAGCCGACCTGCGTTTGAAGTTTGGCAAGAAAGCCAAGCTGGCGCGCAATGAACACGGACTAGGCAAACTCGAGATTCCTTTCGCCACCGACGATGATCTGGTGAGGATTATCGATATGCTGGAGTTGTGAGTTTTTTGTTTTGAACCGCAAAGGCGCAGAAATGCGATGAGATTTTAATCGCCAAATGCCGGTATCAATCTGATTAGCTCATGTAAGCAGTAGTTTCCAGTGTTCCAGTTCTGCGTTCAATCCGGCCAAGCGAGCCTGCGCGGCTGAAAGCTCCATGGTGGTGGTCATGGCCTGCAGCCTGCGGATGTGAAAATTCCTCCATACCTCCCCTATCTTACGTTGAGCCGGTATTTGCCAAGAATCCGGCTCCCACAGTTCCAGTGCATGCAAGGCTTTCATCCGTTGGGCTTCCTCTGCTGTCAATCGTTTAATACTGCGGGTTGACTGTTGAATTTTATAGTTCAACTCACTGATGCGGCGCTGAATTTCCTTCCGTTGTGCTGCCGAAAATGGTGACTGCTGCGGGGCAACCTTCTCCGACTTCGCCAATGCCACGAGTAAATTGGTCATCATGAAACTCGCATCTGAAGGCATCGACCGTTTGCCGGTCTCGATCATATGAGCATGTGGGCGACTCAACTTCAAGAGCGATAGCAGATCACCCTTTTTCATCAGCAGCACCTCGGCCAGCGCACCGATTTTCTTTTTTGTTTGCTTCATAGAACGAACGTGTTACTATTTTCGGTGTTAACATTTCAAATGTAAACAAGAAAAATAGTAACACGTCCTATTTCTGCAGCTCTCTGCATGAAACTCATTAGCACCTTACGCTTAAAACTCAAAATCCTAGCAGATAAAATTGCCCCAAATGTTTTTGAATATGGTTTTTTGAAAGAATAAACAGCATGCAACAGCGTGTAAGCACTATTGCCTTGCCCACACACATGCGGGACAACTCAAGACAAGAGCTCCAGGACGCCAACCACCGGCAAAAAAGAAATAGCAGATTTTGAAGTATGGAACAAATCAATCTTGCCAAAGGCATTTCCATAGGCAATAGCGTACCCGTGAGCATTTACCGTGAAAAGTAGTAAATTGGCAATACTTTTCACGGTAAGTTGGGCTGCATAGAAATGATAAACCAAACCACAAAAAATAAAATAGAGGGCTTGCATAAGCAATACACCTCTCTGGCAGAAGGCAACGAAACCTTGCTTAAAGAAATAGCCCGTGCTGAAATTCCCGAAATGATTTACAACTCCAACGCTATTGAAAACTCAACACTTACCCTTGAAGATACTGAAAAGATTTTGGCAGGTGACAGCTTAGAGCGCAACGTAAATGTGCGGGAAATTTACGAAGCCAAAAACCTGGCAAAACTTACTGAAACCTTGTTGCAAAAGGACGAACACAAACTTACCATAAAACTAATTTTAGGTTTGCACAAAACCCTGCTTACGCACATTGATGATAGTGTAGCAGGGCGTTTCCGCATTGGCAAAGAATGGGTGAGAGTTGGAAATCACCTGGGTGCAAATCCGCAGTTTGTGCCCACACTTATGCAAGATTTAGTAGATAATTACAACCAACATAAAACCACCTATTTTTTAGATTCCATTGCTCACTTTCATGCCGAATTTGAAACCATTCACCCTTTCGTGGATGGCAATGGGCGAATGGGCAGGGTGCTTATCAACCTGCAACTCATGAACGCTGGTTTTCCTCCTATCATCATTCAAAACAAAAACAAAAACACCGCATACTATCCGCTGTTTACCAAATATCAATCTACGCTGAAATTTGGTGGTTTTACCGAATTGTTTGCCCTGCTCTTACAAGAAACATTACACAAACGCATTACCTTACTCACGGCAAAAAAAGTAATTCCGCTTTCGGTTTGGGCGAGCCAAAACAATATAAAAGCAAATGTGGCTGCCAATAAGGCCAAAAGGCAAACTATTCCTGCTTTTCGTTTAAGAGAAAAATGGATGATAGCCGAAGAATATGAACACACAGAACAATGAACGAAGGAGAAACAAAAGCAAAACGTTTAGACCCAAAGCATCCCCCCACCGACCACTAACGTGTTTGAAAATCGAGTATCCAACAATTCAATACACTCTGAACACCCTCGCTCAAATCGTTTGGGTTGGTTGTGCTAATTTACTTTCGATAATTTTCTTGACAGTCTCCCATTCAGCCTTGAGTTCTGATAAGTGTAATATTACATGATCGTCCCAAGCATCCGTTGATTCTCCTTCTATTTTGACGGCAATTTCCTCTAAAAGATTGAATCGCAGATAGCTTGAGGACCCCTTTATTTTATGTGCTGCTAAATGCATCTTTTCGGGTTGTTTTTCCTTGCAAGCCTCCTCTAGTTCAAGTATTTGACCCGGTACATCTTGAAGGGCTATATTCAGTACTTTTTTAACAATTGATTTATTGTTAAATGAATTCATCAATTCTTGATAAGAAATATGGATTTCACTTTCAGATTCCGAAAAATGAATTGATTCATTTGGATTCTTTCCCTTTATCAAATACTTATTGATCATTGCCATAAGCTTCTCCGGTGTCAACGGTTTGCTTAAAAAGTCGTTCATTCCATTCGCAAAACACTTCTCTTTCTCTTCTTTAAGAGCGCCGGCAGTGAGTGCTATTATTGGAACTTTATTGCCAGTGAATGATTCAATTTCCCTAATTTTTTTGGACGCTCTTATCCCATCAAGCTCCGGCATGTGTACGTCCATTAAAATCAAATCAGGGCTCTCTTGTTGGTATTTTTCTATAGCCTCAATACCGTTTTTAGCTTCAATAATTTCATTCGTAAAACCAAGCTCAGCAAGCATAGCCTTGATTAAGACCATATTTAAAAAAACGTCTTCTGCCACCAATATTTTAAACCCTACGTGAGTATCGTCTGATTTGGGTGCTTCAATAATCAATTTATCATGGCCACTGCTATTCTCTTGGAATATATTATTCAGATAATTGAATAAATCGCTTCTTTTTACGGGTTTACTTAAACGAAAGCGAATGCCCAAATCCAAACATTCCTTTTCAATTTGATCGTTATCTAATGAGGAGTGCAGAAGGATCACAGGCTGTTTTTCAATGCCTAATTTCATTTTGTTTTTAAGCATTCTTATTGTTTCAATGCCATTGATGTAGGGCATTTTGTAGTCACAAATGATCAGATCAAAGGGTTCGGGCTGTTCAATTGTTTTGAGAGCCTCGAAACCACTATCACAACATTCAGATTGAATGTGCCATTGATTGAGCATTTGCTTCATAATTGTTTGATTATTGGTGTTGTCGTCAATAATCAAACATCGCTTCACTCCTTGAATCTTGGTGGTGTCCGGCTTATCGCCGGATTCAAAACGAGTCGTAATATCAAAATAGAAAACTGTTTCAACTCCTACCGTGCTTTTGACATGAATTTTACTGTCCATTCTTTCTGCCAGTAATTGAGAAATAACAAGTCCTAAACCGGTACCACCATACATGCGCGTCGTTGAACTATCGGCCTGCGAAAATGATTTAAAGAGCTTCGACTGTTGCTCTTTATCGATACCAATTCCGGTGTCTCGCACCGATATTGAAAGCGTACCTTGATCGCTATCAACCTGATGGTAGTTTATTTTTAGCGCCACTTCTCCCTGGATTGTAAACTTAACGGCATTGCCTAAAAGATTGGTCAGAATTTGTTTCAAGCGAAGGCCATCAACATCTGCGAATCGGGGCATGGAGGGATCCATGTCGAGCAATAACTCGATGTCTTTTTCTGCGGCGGCGAATTTTACGATATCGATACTGTCCTCGAATAATTGCACCATGTCTGTTTTTAGAATATCCAGATCTAACATTCCTGCTTCAATTTTTGAAAAATCAAGAATGTCATTGATGATGCCGAGCAAAGCGTGTCCGGAAACATTGGCACTGTGCGCATATTGCCGTTGAACAATGGAAAGCTGCGTTTTTTCAAGTAAGTCAGTGAATCCAATAACGCTATTGAGAGGCGTGCGGATTTCGTGACTCATATTGGCGAGGAATTCAGATTTTGCCCTATTGGCTTTCTCTGCTACTTCTCTGGCAGCAATTTGCGCTAGGGCTTCTTTTTCAGCTGTTATATCCCAATTGGTGCCTATCATGCGAACGGCATTGCCTTCATTATCTCTTAAGACCGTTGCGAGTGCTTTTATACTTCTAATCGTACCATCCGCACATTGAACCCTAAACTCCGTATTAAAGTCTTTTTCACCTTTGATGGCCATTTGAATCTCTTCATTACCCCTTTGTTTATCGGCTTCATATACGCCGTTAACCCAGGCCTCGTAAGCGTTGGTAAAATCATTTTTATTTACTCCATATAATACGAACATCTGGTCATCCCAAGTAAGTTTATCTGATACAATATCCCAATCCCAAATTCCCACTCCGCCTGCTTTTACAGCAAGACTCAGGCGTGTTTCGTTTAGTTTTATTAGTTCCTCTGTTTTCTTTAATTTGGTAATATCGGAGTGAATTCCGACAACCCTTATTGCTTCACCATTTGCATTTCGCTCTACTACTTTTCCTCTATTTAAAATCCATAAATAGTTCCCCTCTTTATTTCTAAACCTATATTCAAAGTTGAAAGAATCTGTTTTTCCTGATAAATTCTGAGAAATTTCAGAAAATGTAAATGCAATATCATCCGGATGTATTCTGGATCTCCATTCATAATCATCGTCCGTAAACTCTTCTGGTTTATAACCTAACATTTCGATCCAGCGGTTTGAATAAAAAGTCTTGCCTTCTTGTGGTCTCCATTCCCAAATTCCATCACCGCTGCCTTCAAGAGCAAATTGCCATCTTTCTTCATGGATCCTTAATTTCTCATCCGCTATTTTTCTTTCTGAAATATCTTGTGCTACACCCTTCAGGTGGGTTATGTCTCCGGTTGCATCAAATTCAGCCTCTCCATGCACCCGCATGTATCCTTCGCTACCATCCTTACGGATTGTTTTTAACTCCAGTTCATAGGGGATTCCTTTTTCTCTCGTGAGATTTATTGCAGAAGATAATTGCTCCCAACTTTCCGGAGTAAAAAGCTTCATGTGCTCGGTGTAAGGTGGCGGTGGCAGTTTAGAATCGAAGCCATACATGTTGTACAGTTCTTCTGTCCAGAGCACCTCATTGCTTTTAAGATCAAGCTCCCAACTTCCTATGCCTGCAATTTTTTGAGTGTAATTCAGTAATGCGACATTCTTATCTAAGCTGTGCTCTTTTTTTACATATTCTGTGATATCCTGGTGCGATCCTAACATTCTAATTGGTTTGCCTTCCTTGTCTCTGATAGCCAAACCTCGACATCGTATCCAAATTACAGATCCATTTTTATGCGTGTATCGTATGGTCTGATTGTAGGGTATTTCCGGGTTTTCGCAATGCTTTATGAAAAGCTCCATAGCGAGTTTCATATCATCTGCATTTATGATATGCTGCCATGCAGAAGGTTTGTGTGGCATAACGGTGTAATCATACCCTAAAACCGACCAAAATTTCGGACTCATCCATTCTTCTTCAGGGTTATCCAAATCCCAATACCAAATACCATCTAAGGATGATTCTTGAATAAAGTCAAAGATCGTATTGTCCGTTTTCACTAACTCATAGAGCTCTTTCTTTAGGTAATGGTCCTCTTTCATTGGTTACGCTAATTTTATTATCGACATCTTGAATCACACCTGTCCAAAACGTTTTTGAAGTAGTATAAATTAAAGAAGTTGCTTCCGGACGAATCCGGAAGGTTTGAGTTGCTACACAAAAACAAAAAACCAACTTCGGCATGAACATAACACCCTTTTCTCAGATTCTCTAAAAAGTTCGAAGTGGCTCTTTAAACGACCTGGGTGAAAAGCTCCTATCTAGCAAGCCCAGCAAGGGGAATGACGCTTGGTGGCATTTTGGAACAATGCTTTATGTCAGTTTTGCAAAATGTAATCGCATACATGCTATGTGCAGCGGTTGATTTTGTGCTTCAACGGAAATTCCAAGATACCTTTGAACTCCAAACTCAACTCATGATTCGGCCATCCCGCATTGCTTGCCTTCACCTTTTGGTTGGTTCACTGCTTCTACAGGGAATGTGTCAGGCCCAATCCTTTCAATCCGTTATTGGCGTGGCAACATCGGAAGTGCGCAACATTGTTACCGACAACCTAAACGCAAGAACTAAGCGACCTGGATGGTGACGGCGAGGTGACATCACAAGACGTAGACCTCATTCTAACCAAGTTTGGATGCACCGCGTGTGATTCGTTCGACTTCAACAACGACGGTGTAGTGAATGTGGGAGATGTAATACTCTAACTCGACTTAATTGACGGGTAACCTCAAACCATTAATTGCGCTAGCGAACCACAGTGACATGCCCGTTGTATTCGCGTTCTTCTCCATTCTTTAGTTCAGCCTCCACGTTCCAGATGTACACGTCTGGAGCAACATAATGCTCTCCACCGCGCACGTTTCCGGTCCACGGAGTATCGTAATCGTTTGTTTCGAATATAACATTCCCCCAACGGTCGGTAATCCAGAACTTGTAACGTGCAATAAGTTCCTTCCCGCCCATTTCAGGTTTGAAAATATCATTGATATTATCGTCATCCGGCGTAAACGCATTGGGAACATACACCGTGAGATAATCTGTTACGAAAACGTTCTTCGTTATGTCATCCGTGCAGCCATATTGGTTGTATGCAGTTAGTGTTACTGCGTGGTAATAGGCCGTATTGAACGAGTGCGTAACAATCGCTCCATAATCTTCCGATCCGTCATTGAAATCCCAGTGGAAGTATGTACCACCGAAACCGGTTTCCTCGAATGCCATTTGCGGGTCCAGAATATTCACTTCAGCGGGAGCGAATATGAAGTTGGCCACCGGCACAGGATACACCAAGATTGGGTCTTCGATGGTGAGTGTATCGGTGCAGTTATTTTCCGTTGTGCCCACGAGCATTACATCGTATGAGCCCGGGTTGGTGTATTCGTGCACGATATCTTGCAGCGTGGCCTGCGTGCCGTCATCAAACAACCAGGTGTAGGTATTGTTGCCGGTTGAGAGGTTGTCGAACTGTACCATCAGCGGATCACAACCGTCGTTGAAGTCGACAGTGAAGTCGAGCGTTGGCAATGGATACGAATTGAAAACCTGTTGTGAAGTATCCGTGCATCCATACTGATTGGTAGCAATCAAATCGATGTCATAAGCCCCAAGGTCATTGATCGGGAAAGTCGTATTGGTTTGTTGTGTCCAGTTTTGCCCGTTGAATATCCACTGGTATGCACCACCTCCTTCTGTGGTATTTGTGGTCGCCAATTCATACGGGAAGTAACAGGTATACGGATCGGCCATCTCAAAGCCGCTGATGGGCTGAGGCAGTACGAGGATATTCTGCGATGTCGAAGAAGTGCAGGTTTGCATGTATTGAATATCGGCCGCAGTAACTTCGAGCGTTACTGTATAATAAACAAGCTCACCTGTTTGGTTTTGGTAGATGTAACATGGCGAAAAGTCCGTATCCACATTCACACCGTCGAAATTCCATTGTTGAGATAAGCTCTGGTTGGGGTCTGATGTCGATGAAAGATTGGTGAAGCACAAATTGAACGGGCTACATCCTAAGTTTGTGGGAATGGTAAACGCCGCTTGCGGGTTAGGTGAGATGTGCACCGGGTGGGTAGCTGTGCCAATGCATTCTACGCCAAACAAATTATTTGCTGCTTGGAGTTCGACCAGATAATCGCCGGCGTCGGCATAGGCATGCTCTGCAGGGTTACCTGCTGAAGTGGCCGAACCATCGTCGAAATTCCAGGTGAGTATGTCATTTTCTACATTCTCGGCCGTAAACTGAATGGTCTCATTGGCGCAATAGGAGTTATCTGCAACAATGGCGGGTTCGGGCGATTGAACGACGAAGATGGAGACGGAGGTCATATCGTACGAGCAGCCATTGTCGGCCACGAGCTCAACCACGCAATCGCCCGGTTCAGTGAATGTATAGGTGAAACTTTCTCCTGAGAATGTAACTCCGTTGCATAGGGTAAAATTCAATTGTGATGCGCCCGTGCTGAAGTCGGTGAAGGTTACTTCGAGTGGTGTGCAGCCCGCCGCGGTGGAGGTTACGAATAGTGCATTCACCGTATTCGGCAACACTGTGATTTCTTGGAAGAATGTATCAACCCCACATTCATTTTCGAGTGCAACAACGAGGTTATAAATCGTAATGGTAGAATCGGTGTAGTACGTATGAGGCGGCGGAGTATCCATGCCCGAGAAGGTGCCATCGCCGAAGTCCCATTCAATGGCATCGGGTAATCCGACCGATTCGTTGATGAAGTCGACCACCAGCGGCGTACAACCATACACGGTGCTGGTGAGTATGTCGGCAACGGGCTGAGGCAAGACGCTCACAATGGTATCGGTGTCATAGTTTCCGCACACATTCGACACCATAAGGGTAATGGTGTAATCAACGATGGAATCACCTTGCTGCAACACGATGGGTGGAGGTAAAAAGGTATTGTAGACTCCGACGATATTATTCTCTGTGATGTCCTCGATGGTCCATTCGTACGAAAGGTAGAGCCCGGTGGTATCGGTATTGTGGCTAATATCTACAGCCAGCGGAGCACAACTCGGTTGGTTATAGGTTGCCTCGAAAAGCGGCACCGGAGGCTGCACGATATCGACCACAGCGGTTGTGGTATCATCGCAACCGAATCCACTCATAGCAACAAGCTGCACCGTTGTAAGACCGATGTCATTAACAGAATAGACAAAGGAAGGTTCGAATGCATTGCTCGTGCTATTGGCAATACCAAAATCCCATTCATAGCTCACATTGGAACAAGTTCCACATGAAGAGTTATTCTCGAGCGGGAGCGGTGTTTCCACGCATGCAACAGAAGGAACGACCATTACCGCTTGAGGAACTTCATTGATGGACACTAACATCGAACTATCGTTTACGCATCCGTTATTATCCGTAAACGTGTAGGTGTAGGTTACGGCATCTACGCCAATTTGGTCAGGGTTCACAATATCAGAAGGCGTCCAAACCCCTGAAATGCCGGTGCTCGGTTGAGGAGAGAAGTTCGTTAGCGTGAACACCGGTGAATCCTCGCACAGGTCCCAGTTTTGGCCCGGATCGATAGCAGGCAATGCGAATACAGTGACGCTGATGATGGTGTCATCGGTGCAGCCGTAGAGGTCACTTACTTCGAATTCAATGTTCAGTATGCTATCCTGAAGTATATAATCATCGAATACAAAATCGGCCAACGTGTTATCCAATGCGGAAGGCGAAACTTCTTCGGTCGCTACCCAATTGTATGTGAATGGTCCTTGCCCATCGGCAGCCGAACCGCTCAATTGAATGGGCACATAAAGACAAGTTGAAGCATCAGCAGCAGACGCCATGTTGGCAAGTGCGATTGCATCTACCGTTGTCGTATCGGCATTCACACACCCATTGGCATCGATTACCTGAAGTGCATAATCGTCGTCACCTACAGCAGGCGTGGTAAGTTGATCCGGTTCAATAAGGCCTGCTTCGGGTGTCCACGAGAAGGTATAAGGGACATTCTGATAGGTCGAAACCGTCGCACTGATATCGTCACCGCAAGGAATGGAGAAGCTTGGTGCCATTGTGATTTGTGGTAACGGCAAAATGTCTACAGTTGTGAAGTCAGTTGCCGAAAGACATGGTCCAATGCCGTCTGGGTCGAAGGTGGTCCACGTAATTTGAATAGTCTGTGCCGCGTATAGATTAACTGAAGGAAGAAAATTAGTTGTACTATTCGTTGCGACCTGGAAACTACCCGCAGATGCTGGCGCCACTGTCCACTCACCCATACCATTTTCTGAAACAGTTACATTCACAGTGCCATTCGCGCAGACTGTGTATGTATTTGTAATATCGGAGATTGCCGTTTGTAAGATATCCAGCACAAGTGTCTGGCTCTCCGGCAAGCATGGCCCAGTAGTTCCATCCGGATCAGAAGTGGTCCATACAAGTTGAACCGTACCAGTTTCATTAGAGCCGGGTGTATAGGTAGACTGCAAATTCGTGGAGTTCGAAAATGCACCTACCCCAGTTGAAGTCCAGGCTCCGGTTGTAGGACTAGAATTAGCCTGAAGATTAGCAACATCATTACTGCAAATTGTAAGAGGTAGTAACGGATCTACTGAAGCAGGAGTTGATATCGTTGCTGTTGCAACATCGGTTGCTGCTTCGCATGGACCTGAGCCATCGGGATCTACCGTTGTCCAGGTTAGACTGACTGTTGCACCCACTTCACCCGGCGCAGGCGTGTAGGTCGAACTAACTGAAGTTGCATTTGAGAATGTTCCAGCTCCGCCCGTCCACTGACCTGAGCCATTTGCAGTTGCTCCCAATGAGATTGCCGCCTCACCGCAAACAACATAAGGACCGGCTGCTTCAGCCGTGGCCGTCCCTATTACACTGAGCGGTTGTGTCACCGTAACGACAGGACATGGGCCTGCACCATCAGGATCCGTGGTAGTCCATGTCAATACTAGATTATTATTCCCAACATCC
>CAMAYP010000072.1 GCA_945862415.1 Chryseobacterium gleum
GGCCTCGTCGGTCCACCACACCGTAGGCAGGTACACCTTCGCATGGAAGCAGTAGTCGAACGAGTAAACATTGCAATACGTGTCTTCCGGTGTGCGCTGGTAGCGCGGGCTGTTGCTCACATCCAGCTTGCGTATCAGCCGGTGTAGGCTCTTCTTCTTCGTGTCGCTGTTTGTCAAGTTCCGGTAGGGAATACTATCATCGACCATTGGGTGGAACTTGGCCACCATCGAGTCTAAGTTTGAGTTTACATCAGGCAATAAAACCGCAGGCTTGATTGCTTTCATCTTCTTCTTGGCTTCATCGGGTGAAACGGGTTTCTTCGTTCCAGCTGCTTCTTTCATGGAGGAGAGTTTGAGCGAAGGTAGATAGCAAAGCGGGGGTCAACTTCGAATAAAAGTGAAGTTATCAAACTTTGGATATGGAGGACCAAAGAGCGCGTGAGTCCACCTCTCCGGGTAGGGCCAAGAATACAGGTAAGCCTCACCGTTAGCCTGTTACTCAGCTCGCTATCAAGGACACATCTTGTTATAATCGATCACAGCCTCTTCAAACGTGCAGGTTTGGTATTTCGGGTTGGCGAAATACTCCTTTTCGTAAGGATCGCATTCGAACATGTATTCACGAATGGTTTTGACGGCTTTGATTCCCTTCAGCCCTGAAACCTCATACACCGATCCATCGGGCAAGCGCACGTGACGTATGTAAATACCCTCACGTGTTTCCTTCATGACCCCTTCATTGCTGAACGAACCGTCGAAATTTTCCTTCAGGCGGTAGCTGGTTTGAACATCGTCAAATACATCGACCGTTATCTTGCCATGCACCATGCGTTTGCCATAGCGATAATAGCCGTCGGGCTTATCGATTTTTAAGGGCATCCTCAAATACATCGCCCCGTCCTGAACCAGTGTTTGAATTTCCGGAATGTCGTTCTTCAGCAGCAGAATGGTTTGATTCTCCGAATTCACATACTCTAATTTGATCATTTTCCCCTGCGCATTGGTGTCGAAATAGTTGATGGAACCGCACGCAACGGAGTCTTTGGCGATGGTGATGAAGTAGTTCTGGGCCTGGAGTTCTGATGTGCCACAGACAAAAAGAAACAGGATGGATGCGTTTCGGAGAATGGATTTCGTGTTCATGGTTTTTGATAACGGCATTTTATGAAGGTCGAATGTGTTGATGAATGTTGAGACAAGGGCTTAGTTCGCCTTCTCCTGCATTTTACGGGTGACTTTCACCACCAGCGCTCGCGGCATGATACGTACGAAGTTGGCCAGGATGCTATTCACTAGGCCATGGATAGCCACCGTCTTACCGCTCATCATTGCCCTATAGCCATACTCGGCCACAGTTTTCGATGTCGGTATGTTTTTACCTTTAAACAACTTACTGTCTTCAAGCGCGGCGGCCGCCTGAAACCCGCTCTCTGTGGGCCCCGGACAAAGCGCTGTGACTGTTATATCCTTGTCGCTCACTTCATTGTTCACCGCCTCAGAAAAACTCAACACATAGGCCTTGGTCGCAAAGTATACGGCCATGGTTGGGCCCGGTTGGAAAGCGGCTGTTGATGCCACATTCATGATTTTTCCGCTGCCGCGCTTTACCATGTCTTGTAGGTAAAGCTTCGTGAAATGCGTCAGCGCTGTGATGTTCAGGTTAATCATCTGCAACTCCTTGTTCCAGTCGGTTTCCGCAAACATCCCAAAATCACCGAAGCCCGCGTTGTTGATGAGGTAGTCGATTTGTATTTGCTGACGCGTCGTTTCATCATACACATCCTTCGCCGCATTGGGCAATGACAGGTCTTTGCCGATGGTGTAAACCTTGATCTTATGCGCCGCTTCGAGTTCGCTTTTTAGCTCGTCTAGCTTTTGCTTGTTTCGGGCAACCAACACGAGGTCATCGCCTTTGGATGCGTGAATTTTTGCAAGCTCAAGTCCAATGCCGTTAGAAGCTCCTGTGATGAGTGCGGTTGCCATGGTTGTTTGGTTTTTTGATGGTAATTGTAATCGAATGTTGCGGTTTTTATGGAGCAGCACTTAAAGCGCGCAAAGCAAAGAGAACCGTCCTTTCAGATTGAGCGTGCGAAATTAAGCGATTTAACCGTCTAAGAACATTCCTCAGGCGTCGAGCCATTCGTTGACTCAATAACACCTCCCGTGTTCAACGAAGTCTTCGTCAATTGAGCGCTGCATCCGGTTGGGTCAATTTTCTTTCAATACATCCGGTTGGTCCATTTCAGTGCCGGTTTTCCCGAACAGTTCAAAGTAAAGACCTACGACCAGAAAATCGCGCCCGGTTTCATCATTGATTTTGTAATCGAATTGTTTTAGATAACCAACTTGTATAGTTGACGCTCTTGATACTTTCAAGTTGAAGGCGAGCAACGCACGGTTTCTCTCGAAATAGGGCTCGTTATCCGTGAAGAAGATTTCATTACTGGCGCTGATTTGATAGGGTTTAAAGCCGCTTTTTTCTTTTCCGAATGAGTAAGAAGCTCCCAACCGATAGCGAAATCGGTTGCGGTAGCCGTTGCTTGTGAATCGTTGTTCAGCGCGGTAACGCTGTTCAATCTTGATTTTCCCGATTGTTTGAAATACGTTGATTTGCGGCCAAAGTCGAAACTCGTCGTTGTTTTTGGGCTCTACAAAATTTCCTCCTTCCGCAAAAGTTTGATAGCTGCCTGCGCCAATGGTTAGCGCGATATTTTTCCCCGCTTTATAGTTGATTCCTCCCTTGTATTCGTAATAATGGAAGTCATCATAGAACCGCAGTGAGCGCAATTGTGCTTCTGCGAATAGGCTCCACTGCTCGCTTTGAGTGTATTTGATGTTTAGGGTATTCCAGCTGCCAATGTTCACTGTTTGGGCGGTGGAGGTGAGAAACCATATTGATAAAAAACATAGAAACCCCAGTCGGACGAAATCGGGAGTCTTTTTTCGTCTGAGGTTATCACCGGTTATTATGGTCCGATACATCAAGGCTTAATCTGTGCTGAACAATCTACCAAGGTTGTAAAAAATAAACAGATTAAGCGGCTGTACCGATTAACGAGTCGAACCAAACCTATCCTTTATTGCTGCAACGAGTCATAGCTATAACCGTATACAGCAGGGTTTTTACCGCCCATGGGTCGGATGTAGGTGCTCAATTGTCCGCGGTGGTGAATAATGTCGAAGAGAAAGAACCACATCATATTACTGCGGGGAATGGTCAGCAAGGGTTTGCCCGATACCAATAATTCTACATCCACCGTATTGAAGCTGCTTTCGTCCATCGCATCGACGGTGCTCATGGCTTTTTCCCAATACGACGTGAGCAATTGTGCTCCTTCCTCAGCGCTCTTGAAAGGCATGACCAAACATTCATCGCAAACGCTCTCATTCAAAATGACATTGAAGTCGAAGGCATGAGCAATAATATGCTCCGCAATTTCATAAGCGCTTCGGTTGACGGGGTGTGGTCTGTAATCCATTTGATCGGTTGGAAGTGCCTTGATCGTTTGGGCGGTAGCAGCTAGTTCGTTTACCAAACAAGCCTTAAAGAAATCTTTGTTAGTCATCGCTTTTGAAAGAGGTTTAGTGGTGATTAAATCGATGGATCAGTAGTCTTCGACAATACCATTGTTTTGTGGTGGACTAAAACTATTCTTGGGCAATATAGTCAGGATGGACGTAAACAGTGTTTTGCTTATTCATAGGGGCATTAGGATGATGCGGCCACTCTTTCTAAGCTGTTGTTTCTCCGAGTCTCGCTATACTTCTTCCATTGTGAATCAATTCCAAGCCCTAATCTTGGAATCCGAACTTGTTTCGATATTCAAAAATCGTAGAAATGAAAAAGAAAAGCATCACTAGTATTAGTGATTGACTTGGCAAAAAAGCGCATCTACGTTTACAAAATTAAATTTTTAAGAAAAAGACCCCATGAAAAACATTTACCTGTTCGCTATGTTATCGAGCATTTCATTAGCGCTAAATTCTCAGAATACTGTTGCTGATTCCCTTTTTGGTTCAAACTCTAATTTACTTGTTGATGTTTCTTTGGAGGGCACTGAAAGCGGAGGTGTTTTTCTTCAACAGCAGGATGGAAAAATACTTTACGGAGGATCGGATTATGATAATGTTCAGAACGGTTTTCATATCAACATGGTGCGTTTTGACGCTTGTGGGATTATCGACAGCTCTTTTGGTGCAGGTGGTACGGTGCGACACACGTTTGATCAACGGAATACTGGAAATGCCTTTGCATTGCAACCGGATGGAAAAATTCTTTGTGCCGGCGTACAAGCCCCATCCAACTCCGGATCTGAACAGCGCGCCTGCATGAGTCGTTTTAACAGTGACGGTTCTGTTGACAGTACCTTCAATTTGGTTGGAACACATCCTATTTTATTGGCGTCAGGGAATTTCGGATCTGTTCGAGTGATGGATGACGGACGAATTTTGGGAATTGGTTATCTCGGGGGTGGATTGGGTGCTGCAGTTGCTCGTTTTAAACCGGATGGCACGCTCGATAGCACGTTCAATTCAGATGGAATTGCACATTACAATCCGAATGGCGGATACTTCGATTCAGCAACCGGTCATCTCCTTCCGAATGGAAAAATCATAGTCACAGCTTGGTCTTCGATTACCGATTGGCGATGTACTGTAATGCAAGTGGATTCTACGGGAACACTCGACTCTTTATATGGAAACAACGGTTTCTATTTCGATGAAGTGCTTCCTTCAACCGGTTTTGCCGTCACTGTTTCGAGTGTAGTGGATGCGACGGGTAGCCTGTTCTTAAGTGGTAGCCTGGATGACTCAAACCTGTATGTTTTGAAACTAACTCCATCCGGTTTTGTTGACTCTACGTTTGGTGTGAATGGAATTTTTAATTATACCTATTACGGTCGATTTAGAAGAGGTATGAAGATCATGGAAAATGGAAATATTTTACTGCCGGGTATAGATAACAATAGCATGTATGGTATTGGCTGCGCATTGATGATACAGCCTGATGGTACCATTGACCCAACTTTCGGTGTTAATGGGTTGCGCGATTTTGATTTTAACAATGATTCCGGGACACACTGGATGGAAGCTTTGCTTGAACTTGACAATGGTAACTGGATTGTGGCTTCTTCAACTGGTGGCTTTCGGTTTAGAAAATATGCCGATTCCTCCACGTTACCTGTTATAACTGAAAGTAATGGCGTTTTAACAACCATCTCTGCGGAGGGTTACCAATGGTATTTAAACAATGAGCCCATTCCCAATGCCACAGGAAACTCTTACACAGCGGCACAAAATGGTGCTTATACCGTTATGACTACCAACAGCGACGGATGTTCAGGGTTGAGCGGTGTCTACAATGTTGTTTCGAATGGTATTGTAGTCGAAAATGCTTCCGGTATTTCAATTTATCCGAATCCTTCCAGTGGGGTTTTCACACTGAAGGGATCAATGCGTCAAAGCGAATTACAGCAAGTTGAGATCAAGAACATGCTTGGCGACACTGTTTACTCTTCGAGTCAAATCCAATTCAATCAGGTTGTCGACATTCAGAATTTTCCGACAGGTGTCTATCTCGTAGAGCTTTATTTGAATTCTGGTAAAGAGGTCATTAAGGTACTCAAGACACAATAATTCCGGTGTAGAGGTTTAGCCTAGAAATACATCAGAAGAGATAATCACTTATGACGAAACCAGCAATCGTTGCGCTCGGTTTCATATTTCTTGAACACTGTGTTCACGGGTGCTCCGTACAAGATATACTTGTTGTACTTTGTTCTTGCCAGATAATTGAATGCGCCCATATCTCCCGTGTATGCGGTCCGGTTTTCACAGTTGGCCTGCTCGTGAATAGACCATAGTTGATGAATGAAATTAGACATCAAGGACGATGATCCACCTATGACTCCACAGTTGAGAAGTGCTTCATGTTTGAATTGACTTTCGTATTTGGCAAAATCGGCAATGTTGTTACGCAAATGAGTAGAGTGTGCCCACATCCATTCATCATCGAGCGTTTTGGGTTCATCACCACAAAAAAGTGCTTCGGGGTTGGCTACGAAATGCGGATGGATGAATGGATTCTGAACCACCACAACATCGCAAATGTCGGTAATGAATAGGCTCTCGAAATGATGGATGTGGCGCTGAAGGAAGTTGTTGTAAACGAAGTAACGGTAGACGTTTGGATTGAATCGCGCATCATGCTCAACCTCCATGAAAGTGATGAATTCATTTTGGAATCGTTCGCAGGTTTCTGATGTGAAGTTGTTGTGAAATATGATCCCTTTCAAACCGTGAGCTGCAACCGATTCAGCCCAGGCGCGCACCAGCTCGTAGTCGTTGGCTTCGAGGGTCATGTTGCGATTGACATCGTGAAAACCCGTAATGTGACAAGCCAGTATAACGCCCCTGTTTGAAGCCAATTTTTGAATGTCAAAGGCCATTGCTTACTGCTTAATCAAATTTGCCTTTTTAATCGTGGCGCAAATACTATTGGGAATGTTTCTGTGGTAAACGTAGGTCCGAAGGTCTGCCTTGTTTACTCGGTATTGTGACTCTGCTTTCTCATAGAACGCTGCGTCGGCTGCGAATCCGGAGCGAAACGAAATGCTTGAAAACACTTCTTTACGACCGAAGAGTGTGCCGAACAAAACAGTGTCGTCGAGGTGGATCAGTTTGGTTAAATCGTTTTTATCAGGAACGTAATAATCATCCTGAGTGTCCACGATTGTTTCAGTAGTTGAGCAAATCAAATCATATTGCTTCACTTCACGAAGACAAGAGCTTATGTGATGCGGCTTGTATTCGTCGTCACTATCGAGAATGGTGATGAATTCGCCGGAGCTACTCAAAACACCGCGATTAATCGATTCCGATTGCCCTCTGTTGCTGTGCCACATGTAGGTGATTCTATCCTCATGCTTCTCGACATAATGCATCAGTTCTTCACGGTTTTCTTCCGAACTGCCGTCATCAATAATGATGAGTTCAAATTCTTGAAAGTCTTGACGCAGAACTGAATCGATAGCTCTTTTTACGTAAGCGAATTTAGTGTTGTAAACAGTCATGAGGACTGTTACTTGATTTAACCGCGGCATGTGGCAAAGGTAAGCTGCTTTGCTCAGCGAATGTTTCAATAGATTTTATGATGCAATTTCTTAACAGTCAGCACAAATTAACAGGTCTCAAAAACGGCGCAACCGGCGGCTATGATTACGATTGAAGTTTGGCTATTCTATAATTACTGCACTGCTGTTATCTACAATGACGCTATTCGAGTTATGGATTTTATACATGATAGCGTATATCGCTGCACTAATTATGGACGCAAAGAAGCACCAAACTGAAACAGTGGCATGTACATAAAATAGTGTTGTGATTAAATATGAAATTAAAACCGATGTTCCTAACATCCACATTCCACTTACACGAGAAAGGAATGGCGGAAAAATGGTTGCGGCAATGTAAAGAGTCCCAATGTAGGGGAGAAGCTCTGCAGGATAATCTTGCTTATAGGATATATGATGCCCCATTACTTCTGCTTGAACAGTAAAATTTAGTAAGCAATAACTATTATAAATCGACACTACAGCACCCATTGCAGCCAACATATATTCTGAACGCCTTCGCTGCTCTTTAGATTGAAGTTTTAGTATTGAATACGGAACCCATATGGGCCAAACAACTTGAGCAATGAATAAAAAAATATACGTTGTGACCTGTTGCATAGAGGCATATGCATTGCCGGTAAGTGATAGCCAAACAATACCTTCTGTTATTTGTTGGATTGCAAAAATTAGAGGTATACTGGCAAAATAAGTTTGCGATGGTGAAGTGGCTTTCCTTTTTGACGCGACATAAATACCGGTGAGTAAAGCACCTGCTCCAAAACTTGCACTGGCCGAGAAACACATACGTTTGTTTTTTTAGTTAAGTGAAATTCAGTTTTGTCTTTGGGTCTGTTTACTCTTCACTAGCTCGCCAAGAAAAATGCGTCAGTTTATAGAAGAGCATACACAGATTTGGAAAGTATAGTTGAAATTATTTGTGCGCCAAAGCAAATGTCAGTATTACTTGTATTGTGACTTTTCTCACTCCTTAACGAACCTCATGTCCATTCCTAAAGTCTCTGGCAACAGTATGGTCGCTACTAGAATTACCAACCATACGTGGATCCTCAAAATCATGAGCGATCTAGTGAAGGCCCAGCCATAGCCGTTTCTTCAAGCGTGATAGAATAATCTCAGGATGAAACGCCTCAGCTTGATTTTCGATATACAGTCTGCATCGCCATAACATGCGGGAAACTAATGCATGCAATGAAAATGAAGAATATCCCCCACGTGCTGGCGCTTATACCTTGCTGGGCTGACGGCCATAGGTAGAAAAAAAGTAACAGTATAATCCAAGCCCCCGCATGAAAGGGTAATGCATGCAACCAAATGGAGCGATGGCTCATTTTTAAGTGCTGTTGAATCTGTGTCCAACTCACGTGACTGTGTTGACCAATGAAATACAAGCCAAAGGCAAATAGTAAGGGAAGTCGGCTGCATAGCATCAACCAACAGCATGTTATGGCGAAAGCGAAGTTCTTTCGCAATAGTGCTATGCACAACCAAGGCAGAATTGCCCAAAACGGGCATACAAAAGGAAGCGACAAATCACCCATAGTTTGAAGAATGGCGTTTGTTTCGCTGCTATGAGTACCGAGGAGATAACCAAGCACCGAAGCCCCCCATAGTATGGAAGTTAGCGGGTTCAACTGCCATAACTTTCCGTCAGCTTGGCCGAAGTGAAGCGAAGAATACAAGAGGAAAAGTACGAGCGCAATACTGGGCACAACCATCCACAACACCGCCATGGCAGCGGCCCAAGCAAGGTACTTCACAATAAAAGCGGGGGCTTTGCGAAACTCCCACTTGCCCGATTCCAACAGGTGATCGACCGCTCCGTGTGGTATGCCGATGGTCACCAACCCGAATAGCATGAGTCCATACCCAATTGCGTTCTGTAGGTCGTGATTAAAGTCCAGCAGTAAGATCATCAAGGCGAGCAGCGTGAGCATAATCGAATGGAAAATTCCGGTATACGATTGCTTTCGGATGAGTGCAGCAAGAAAGGGTAGCCACGGTAGCTTGCTGAAGATCGAGACATCCTCTCGAATGCTCGTTTTTTCATCGAGAAAATCCAGCACACGCTGAATGCCGATGTTTTCGAATAATGCGGTGAAGATGGGCTTGCCTTGGTGAGGTTTTTTCTTTAAAATGTCTAACAACAGCGAATCGTAGAACGAATATCTGCCTTTATAAGCTTGACTGTGTGTCTTGTTGAGGGTTGTAGGGCTTTCTCCTTTCAACAGCATTTCAGTGATGACCTTCGACTGATAGAACATGCTCTTGAATGCATACCCTGTGCTGGGTTTGATGGAGTAGTTGCCGGCTCCCAACCGAACAACACCGGGTATGGCTTCGGAGTGGATTCTACCGTTGCTCATGGGTATGCAGCCTTGTTCGACACCGGTTCTTTCATACGCTCCGAAGTGACGACCAATGTAATTTTCGAGCAATAGTGAAGCATCCGGCTCCTGGAGGATATCAGCGCCAAAGCGCGTCACCTCCACCAATGCTCGGGTAGGCGAGAAGGGGAGCACATATACAAACTGGGTGTATCCCGATTGCTCCACGTCAAAATCCATGAAACGGAAGGCGTGGTGGCGATTCATCTCTGCGGGTGTTTCAATCATCCATCCCACAAAACTTTGATGAATGTGTATTTCGCCCGGTTGCAATTCGGTGTGCACAGGAGGACGCGAATCGAAAATGTACTTCGCTCGAAGCGTTTGGTCATTCAGTTTAAGATAGGGGCCTGCTTCATCGGAGGCCAACGCATCTATTGGCGCAATCAGTTGATCCCATCCATACAGGTCGCGCAGTCGATCGATTTCACGGTAAAGATCCAGGCTCGACACATGGTTGTATCGCAAAGGTGCGAGCGGCGTTTCTTGTTTGTTGGGGAGTATGACCGTATCCCATGTGTGAGATACGATGGCGTTCAATTCCCTGCTTATCGACTCCTCAGTGTGCGACCAAAAGCAAAAGGTTTTGTCCCAGCGGTTTTTCTTTTCGCGATCAATGAGCAGCACGCGGGCGTTCTTCAGCAAACCTGCCTTGTGCATCTCAAGTAGCAAGAGTGAAGCCGAGGCTCCCGTGCCGCAAAAGATGTAGTCGTAGGGTTGTGTTTGTGAATGAGTGCTCAAAGGGTGCGTTGATTGAATAAACGTGCGTCCTGAAAAGAAAAAAGGGAGGAGTCACATTACAGCGAATCCTCCCTTTCATGGCTAGTTCAATGAACTAGTTTGAATTAATCTTCAGCGTTGCGTGACAAGCTGTAGATTACCAAACCGAAGCCAATTTTGTTGATGGCATCAGCGATGTTGTAAACGATGTCCATTGCATGCAAAGCAGCAGCTTTGTCTGCAACCAACTTCATTCCAAACAAACCGCCTTCAGTTCCGAGGATGTATCCCAATGGGTAGATTGCCCAACCAACAAGTACAAACCATGCGAGAACACGCGTTGCACGCGCCACATTTGGACCCGCATTTTGAGCAAGGGTCTTCACTTCGCCAAACCAAATGAGGTAAACAATGTAGAAGTATGCAGCTCCGGAAATTACTCCCCAAAGAACGCTGTGCAATGGATCCAATACCTCTCCGATGTAACCGGTTACCAACATTACCAATGATGCGAAAATCAATTTCCACAACAATCCTATTTTGGCACCAGCTTTCTTGGTGATCAAATAGAATTCAACACACATCAACGGCACTGTGAGGATCCAGTCCACATAGCGGAAGAAGGTTGGTGACTCACCTGTCTCCAAGTTGTACCCGCGCATGTAGTAATAATGCACGGCAGCAATGAAAGTGATAAGACCGGAAACGAGCACAGATGTTCTCCACTTCGGTGACGTATTGTTCAGTTCGAAGAAGAAAAACACCGATGCGGCCATCATAGCCATTGTTCCAATAAAGAAAGTAAACGCAACGTAATTGTCGCTCGCAATTGTTAAGTGCTCCATTTTGTATAGGATTTTTGTTTGCCCTACTCTTAAGGATTTTCGGATACTCCAAGGTTAGAAATGACATTAATTTCCAAACTCAGACGTAAAACACCCAGTTGTTAGGATTTGTTTAAATAATTTGTGATTTTCCTCAACAAAATGTAAAAAATATTCATAATCGATTGAAAATGAGTGATTATAAATAAATCGCATTCAGGGTAAAAAAGGATGAGTGTTATGATTTAACTCAATTTTACCTATGACCGGTAACACATTCCGAAACATCAAAGGACTAAAAGCTCCACCTCTGCGCCTATTTGCGTCTCTGCGGTAAGAGGTTATCACTCCTCTTTTACCTATGACCGGTAACACATTCCGAAACATCAAAGGACTAAAAGCTCCACCTCTGCGCCTCTTTGCGTCTCTGCGGTAAGAGGTTATCACTCCTCCACAAATCCCAAGTCCCGTCCATACGTCTCAGGCATCATCGCCGCTGCAAGCAATGCCGGTAACCAAACGATGAAGCCTACGGCCAGAAGCGAGGTCGTTATGTTTGTTCCAAACGACTCTTGTATAAGTATGCGCAAGGGAATCAATAGCGTGACCGCGCCGCGCATGAAGTTCGTTACGGTGGCTGTAACCGTTACCCGCAGGTTGGTGCCGAAGTGTTCTGAAGTGGCAGTGACGAATACAGAGAGGTAACCACAACCCAATCCAATGAGCAATGAACTGATATAGATGGGTGCTGAATGCTCCAGCAGCATGAAATGCAATGAGGTAGCGATTAGCGCCAGGCACATGAATCCGATGAGCACTTTCTTGCGGCTTTTTAAAACTTGACTCAGCACGCCGCTCGACAGATCACCGGCTGTGACGCCACATTGAAACAAGATGAAGCACAAGCCCGCTTTCAAATTGCTAATGGAATGCTCCGCAGCAAGTTCTGTGGAGAGTGTGATGAGCAAGCCCACAGAATACCAGATGGGCACGCCCATGATGATGCACGCGATATATCGCCAAGATCTTTCGCGCTTGCGAAATAGGTGCAGAAAAGAACCTCGTGGTGTTTCCGTTGCTTGAGTTGACTTGAAGATGGAGGTCTCCATCGCTTTTACGCGAAGCAACAACAAAAGAAAACCCATGATGCCGGCAGCTATGAATGCACTGCGCCATGGAAGGAAGTCGCCGGCCAGGCCCGCTGTTACGGCACCTAGTCCGCCAAGTGTTGCAACGAGAATGGTTCCGTAACCGCGCTTCTCAATACTCATGCTTTCACCCACGAGTGTGATGCCCGCGCCTAACTCGCCGGCCAATCCCATACCTGCAAAAAAGCGAATGACCGCGTAGGTATCTACGTCCTGCACAAAGCCATTGCAGAGGTTGGCGATGGAATACAATACGATGGATCCGAACAATACCGACACACGTCCTTTCTTGTCGGCAATCACTCCGCTGAGCACACCGCCAATCATCATCCCCAGCATCTGCATCGACAGCAAATACTCTCCCGCGCGTGTCAAAGCTTCGCCACTCAAACCAAGTTCTTTCAGCGATGCTACACGATACACATTGAACAGGAAGATATCGAACGTATCAATGAAAAACCCCAAGCCAGCCGCAAGCACAACGATGTTGAAGGGTGAGTGGTGGATCTTGGAAGTCATTCTGCGGCGATTGGGTTTGAAGGCAAGCAAAAGTAGGGGAGGCGGCACTCCATTGCATATTGGAATACGATGCCTTTGGAAGGTGCCATCCCTTCAGCGAATAGTCATATTATAGTGTTGATTTATTCCAAATCGGAATGGATTGATTTTTCTACTCGCACTTGCTTTGCTTAAATAAAAAACTTTATGGTATATCCCAAAAGTATATACCTTTGTGGAAACAGAAATTCTATGAAGGTGCTCTCCTTAAAACTCGATGATGATGTGTTCGAAGAGACTGAACGCATTGTTTCCAAATTGGATTTGGCTCGCAATCGGTATATCAACGAAGCGTTGGCATTGTATAATAAATACAACCGACGCAAGATGATTAAATCGCAACTCGCTCGCGAGGCTGCACTCTCTCAAGAATCGTCGATGGAAATATTGCGTGAATTTGAAGCACTCGATGATGATTCGGCAATATGATATATGGCTCGCAAACCTCAACCCATCAAAGGGTTCTGAGGTGGGGAAGGTGCGACCTGTTGTGATCGTTCAGAGCGATCTGCTCAATAATCTGCACGGATCGACGCTGGTTTGCCCCGTCACAAGTAACGTAAACCGTGATTTGAAAATGCTGCGTGTGCATATTGGCAAGCGATACTTGGATGCAGAAAGCGATGTGTTAGTGGATCAGGTGCGAGCCATCGACAATCGTAGGTTGATTCAGCGCTTGGGTAAATTGCAGCCTTCACATGTTGAAAGACTGCGTCAAAATTTGCGTGTTGTACTCGACCTAGAATAGAGCCCAAACATTCTCCATTCTCCATTCTCCATTCTCCTAAAGTTTCGGCAAATTCTTCAGGTTGGTAGAAGAAAGAGAAACAGAATGAGAAGTCCCCACTCCTCAGTACCCAGTACCCAGTATCCACTCCCCACTCCCCATACTATCTTCGCCCCATGAATCCAATCCTCAAAAATATTCTTGT
>CAMAYP010000073.1 GCA_945862415.1 Chryseobacterium gleum
GAAGAAGAAGCGTTTCGACGTTTGCAAAAACACATTCACGCTCTTTGGAAAGACGCGAACGACAAGGGAGAGCGTTTCTTCCCGCATGAGTACATGTACAAAATGCTGTTGAGCGGTGTGTTGGAAGAGTACTACCAGATCGACCCAAAAAACTCGTGGATGCTTGCAGCAGCCGAGCGCAACCTGCCGATTATCGTTCCAGGTTGGGAAGACAGCACCATGGGTAACATTTTCGCCAGCTACTGCATCAAAGGTGAGATAGTGCCTACCACAATGAAAAGCGGTATCGAATACATGACTTGGTTAGCGAAATGGTATATCGACAATTCGGCGGGTAAAGGCGTAGGTTTCTTCCAGATAGGCGGCGGTATTGCCGGCGACTTCCCTATCTGTGTTGTACCGATGCTTTACCAAGACATGGAAATGCATGACATTCCCTTCTGGAGCTACTTCTGTCAGATATCAGACAGCACCACAAGCTACGGCAGTTACAGCGGTGCTGTGCCCAATGAGAAAATCACATGGGGCAAGCTCGATATCACTACACCAAAATTTATTGTGGAAAGTGACGCAACTATCGTTGCTCCCCTCATATTTGCATGGATATTAAATCAATAATTCACACTATCAACGGTTATGGCTGCACCCATGAAAAGAGTTATTAAAGATTATAATACGCTCAACAAGGAGCATATAGATCTCATCAATGAGCATTATCCGAATGGCTTCGAAAACGATAACCTCGTTTCTTTCGTAACACCCAAAGGACAGTTCATTAAAGCGCTCGAAGTGCGCACCGATGACACGATTTACCTTTTCAAAATCGACAAGAACATGAAGGTAGATGACGAAGAAAATCAAGAAAACGAAGGCTCAGCAATGTCTGAATTCGAGAGCTTCAAAGAAGGCGGCGATGAGGACATGGATGACATGGGTGAAGGAGATGACGACGATGAGGTTGATGCCGACATGGCAGAAGACGACGGCGGCGCCGACGACGAAGACTAAGATTAGTTGTAAAAAATAGATTCAATGATAAGCCGTGGAAATTTCCGCGGCTTATTTTTTTGAGACCAATAAACTCTTCGCGAAAATACCTTGGGGCGAAATAACCCTCAGCACGTATACTCCATCCTTGAGCGCAGAAAGATCGATTGTTACGGTGTTTTGAGCGCGCAATACTGCGCGTCCTGTTGCATCATACACCTCCAGAGCCGTTACATCAGAAGCATCCAATCCTACAATTTGAACTCGCTCCGCAGCAGGATTTGGAAACACAACCACCTCCGCTGACACATTTGCAATTGCGTCAATCTGTGGCGTTTCCATGCCGGGTATGCGGACGTCCGTTGATTGCAATGGATCCAAGAACGATCGGAAGGTCATCCATACATCCGCTAGCAAAACAAATCGATCGATACCTCCTGCAGCAGTGCAGCGCGAATTACCACCTACGAAAAGGCCAACAACATTCCAGTCGGAATCCAATAAAGGGCTGCCAATACTGCCCCCGTCCGTTTGACCCGTACCTGTTCCTTCGAGGCCCACGTAGGATAAATCGTCTTGAATAACAGGCATGAATACATCATCATAACGTGAATAGCTCTTTGCCAACCCTTTTGGATGTTGAACACAATAGCGAACACTCTCTCCAGTATTGTCCAAACTCCAACCGGCATAGTACGCATCCCATTCGGCAGGAGGAGACTTGTGTAAACACAACAGCGCCAGCCCATGGGCTTCGTCGATGCAAACCAATTCAGCACCGCAAATAGACTGGAGGGCACAATTCGTCTCTTCAAGCACACATTCCAACTCATTCAACCCGAATTGAAATACCATAGATGATACATCGCCTATTAATGCCTGCGCAGGAACAACGACATACGGCTTAGCATTATTCGATGAGTTATTGATCATGACAGCCGTTGCATAACGCTGGCCATGATCAACCAATACCCGCATAATCGATGATGCTGAGCGTGCACCTTGAAACTCATCCGCCGACTCTGCATACCATTGAGCACACGATTGCATAGGGGCAACTTCTGCCTGCGTGTCGCGGTAGGAGCCGGTTACATAACGCACCTCCAAACTTCCTTCTCCTCTGTGTGCTCGTGGCTCGTAGTACTCCATGTAAATTTTCTGTCCGTTCACATGAGGTAAGCACAATTCGGTGAGCCTGTTGTCCTCGTCTGTCAAAGGCCCCAAGTAATCACTGCGATCTTCCGAGTAAACATACAGTTTGCCCTGCTTGGGCAGCTGCAAATTGCTCAGCGTAATCGATACAGAACGTGCGCCATCGTAATCAATGCCCAGAATCCACAAGCGATCTCCATTGGCCAAATTGAACCAACTACCGCTATTGGTCATATTCCAGGAAACGGGGCGTGCATATGCAAAGCGATATGGAACCGAGCGATCCTCAACTTGCAGTGCATCCTCTTGCAAAAGCAAACCAACATTGGCCTCGCTCACCCACTCGTTGGCTATAGGAACAGTCAACTGTTGATTCCAAGATACAGGCGTACCAGATCGCTCCAACTGCGCAGTCAACGCGGTCGATACCAGGAAGCACAGTATGAATACAGAGAGTTTCACGCGTAAGCTGTTCTAATCTTGGTTTTGATTTATCGCTAAGATAACATGTATTCGCAAATAAATGTCATTAATATGCCTGCAGCTTAACAATACTTTCGTCCACGGAAAATGGATGCACCACACAGTGCAACTATACCATTGACTTTCTCGTCTTCGCTCAAAAACAGATTAGCATGAAAAAACAATACGCCCTTACCCTCGCAATACTCACCTTGGTTTTTTCAGGGTTAAAGGCACAAGATTGCGTCGACTCTTCACTCATCGACTTGAATGCTGCCTGCCCCCTCATCTGGAATCCGGTTTGCGGTTGCAACGGAGTGACCTATGGCAATGATTGCGAGGCCACATTTTATGGAGGCGTGACTTCTTGGACTTCCGGCGAATGCCCAACCAGCAGCTGCATGGAAATGTCGGGACTCGATTTCGGGCTGTGCGACATGTTCTTGGGATACACCTGGCTCAATGGTACGTGTGCGCCTATGAGCGGTTGTGGATATGTTATCGGCAACATCGATTACAGCCCAAACTTCTATACCTCACCTTGGGATTGTCAGCAAACATGCGGCGACCCTCTCACCGACTGCATCAACAACTGGCAAATTGAGCAAGGATATTTGGTTGATTGCGCTCCGAATGTTGAACCCGTTTGCGGCTGCAACGGTATTGAATATCTCAACGCCTGCCATGCATTCTATTATGGCGGAGTGACAAGCCATACCAGCAGCCTATGCGCCCAAAACGACTGTCAGGCTATTCCTGTAATTATCGACTTTGGGGACTGTGCAATGCCGTTGGGATGGGCTCGTCTCGAACAGGGATGCACGATGCTCAGTGGCTGCGACTACATCGGACAGAACGGATTCGATTACACCTCATTCTTCTATTCTTCAGAAGAAAATTGCATGCAAGGCTGCAACCCTGATACAACATGCATTGATTCGACTCTCATAGACTTAAATGCTTTCTGCCCCACAGTATTCGATCCGGTTTGTGGCTGCAACGGAATTACCTACAACAATTCGTGCGAAGCAACGAACTATGGAGGTGTGACTGAATACACGATAGGAGCCTGCACAACAAACGTTAGCGAATGGAACAACTCAAGCCTGCGCATTGCGCCGAATCCATTCGAAGACTCGTTTCAATTGCAATTAAATGGCGCCCATTTTACATACGTCCAAATCGTTGATTTGACAGGCAGAATAATTGAAACGATTTCTGCATCGCAATTGAATGCAACCATCGATGCCTCTTCATGGCAGTCGGGTATGTACCTGCTTCAATCGTTCGACAAATTAGGGGTTAAAGGAGTTAGCGTTATCGTGAAGAAGTAGCCGCTTGGCTATTACTCTCAAAAGCCCGCAACACATCAATTACTGAGGGAAAGGTATTCGCCTCTACCATCTTCCATTCTGCGGGGGCCATCCATCTGGCATCTGTAATTCCTTCGATTTCCTGCGGCTTGGGGGTATCGTGTCCGTTGTGTTTCATCACATACCAGTCGGTCGATTTCAACACCTGTTCACCCTTCAATGTGTAGGTATGATAAGTGGTGATCAAATGACGCTGAAGCTCCAGTTTATCGATCGAACACTCCTCTTCTACTTCGCGCACGGCAGCCACTTCAAGCTCTTCACCAGCCTCTACCTTCCCCTTGGGCAAATCCCACTTTTCAAGTCTGTAGATAAAAAGAACTTCGGAACGATCATTTGAAACCAGTCCACCCGCGGCTCGGATACTGAGAAACTGAGAAGCGAATTGTTTCCATGACCACTCCACATCGCGGCAAACTAGACAAATACCCTTCGCACCGCGGCCTATTGCGCTTTCGATCAGCATCGTATCTGCCTTCCCTTGCGACACGATTACCTCATGCCCCGGCAAGAATGTGCTGGCTTCCGAATCTTCGATGAAGACAACGGGCCTATTGGCAAAATAAACTTTATACTTTTGGGGCATGAATCAACAAGATCGGGCGTTAAAAGTAGCTGAATTTCTGCTTCACATCGAAGCCATCAAACTCAATCCTGAAAATCCTTTCACTTGGGCTTCCGGCCTGCGTTCTCCTATCTATTGTGACAACCGAAAAACATTGTCCTATCCGGACGTACGCGCCTTCATTCGCGACTCTTTTGCTGCAACCATACGTGAGTCTTTTTCTAACGCTGAAGTTATTGCCGGCGTTGCTACAGGCGGTATTGCGATTGGTGCTTTGGTTGCCGAAGTGCTCAACTTACCGTTTATCTATGTGAGAAGTGAGGCAAAAAAACATGGACTGGGTAACCAAGTTGAAGGTGTTCTTCATGCCAAACAACGCGTAGTGGTTATTGAAGACCTCATCTCAACCGGCTCAAGTAGCCTGAAAGCAGTGGAGGCACTGCGCGAAGCCGATGCCGACATCGTTGGTATGGTAGCCATTTTCACGTACGGCTTTGCAAAAGCCTCCGATCGTTTTACCGAAGCCAATTGCGCAGTACATACACTCAGCAACTATGACTCACTGCTTCAACAAGCAACACAATCCAGTTATATAACCGCCACACAACAGGAAACACTGACCAACTGGAAATCGAATCCTGAAGCTTGGAGCGAACAATTCTTGGCCAGCCATTCACACTAATAAACAGAACCAATGACACACATTGAAAGTCAATCGGCACAGGTAAACGCTCCCGCAGCAGAAGTGTTTTCATTTCTAAGCGACATGAAAAACATAGAGAAGCTATTGCCTGCGGGTAAATACAGCGAATGGCAAGCACAACAGAACTCATGCAGCTTCAAAATCCAAAACGCTTACACCATAGGCTTACGCATTAAAGAAAGCAAGCCTTCCGAAGAAATAACCTACGAGAGCACTGAAGGCTCTCCGTTTGCATTCACGTTGAAAGTGCACTTAAAAGAATCAGGCACTCAAACTGCGGGTCAGCTTATTTGTGATGCCCAGATAAATCCATTTCTGGAGATGCTGGTAAAAGGACCATTGAAAAACCTCTTCGATTATATGGCGAGCCAGCTAGGCAATGCCATGGGAGTTTAATTACTGTTTACCGGATTTCCAGCAATTCCAAACCAACTCTTGCTCCGAGGTGAGGCTGAGCATGCGAGCACATCTGTACTTGGTCACCCAAGTTTTACCGGTTGGCAAAGTCATCAATTCGATGCGCTTGCCCTTTCGCACAATCGTCAATTCCAGTTGCATTGCATACATGCGCAAAAGGTGCTGCAGATTTTTGTAAGGCGCAATTCCATTAACAGCAATTATTTCATCGCCATACCAAAAACCGGAAACATCAGCTGGCGACTCTGGAACAACAGCACTCACTATCACCCGTTGGTTGCTCTCGTCGAGCGACAAGCCGAGATTCGTTTCACTCCACTTGGCAGAGGGCGACTCCTGCATCTCGATACCTGCGGTAGCAAGCACCTCTCGAATAACGGGAATATAATCCTTAGTGCCGGTTACAAAGGAAGCAAAGAGCGTATTAAAATCATAGACACCTGTTTCGTTCAGAAGCTGCAAATAATCATCGGCCGTGTACCCAATCGCTTTCTTCCCGAAGCAATCATACAACCTCCTCATCACGTCATCAAGCGAAGTCTTTCCACCACTGCGACTTATGAGTATCAAGTCACACATCAATGCAATCAAAAAACCCTCGTTATAAATCGAAACTTTTCGCCAAGGAATACCGGCTACATAACCATCCAACCAAGTATCCCAGCTACTCTGCGCCACCGACAAATTGAAACGCCCGTGATTGTTCGCATAATCTTGCACGTGATCATGAACTACATCCATCCATTCCTCCGCCGTCAGCACACCGCTCCTCCACAACAATGAATCTCCGTAGTACGTAGTGACACCTTCGTAAACATATCCCTGCTCTGAATAATTCTCACGGGTAAAATCGTAGGGCAACATTTCTACCGGGCGAATATTCTTGATATTCCATGTATGAAACAACTCGTGGCAGCTTATACCCAATAAATCCTGGTAGAGATGCTCCTGCTGAAAATCGGCCGCAGGCCCCATGGTGATTACAGTGCTGTTCGAATGCTCAACACCATGGCGCAGGAAATAAGGAACGAAATGAAACAAAAAGTGATATTCGGTGCAAGGAATATCGCCAAACAAATTCATTTGCAATTCAGTGAAATCTGAAAAGTCCTGCAAGAGGCGGGTCTCATTCAGGTTGACATTTCCCTGTATCCAAATATGAAAAGGAACACCCTGTACTTCATACGCCAAATGCTTCAATGACGCTGAAGCAATCAGAGGACAATCCGCCAATTGATCAAACGACTGAGCGGTCAAATTATGTTCCGATTGTTTTCGCAAACCTGTTGCAACTTGATAATCGGCCGGCACATCCAAAACAACTTCGTAAGGCAATTGCAGATTATCGGCGTCATAGAAAAAACAATTCACAGGGTTGATGTATAACTGATCATCATCCAAAAAAGAAGACCCTGCGTTGAGTTCTGCAGCATAATATTGATACGACAATCGCACAACAGGAGAACCCGCTGTTTCAACGAGCCACGCGTCCTTCGAAGTTTTCCGAAATTTCAATTCGTTGCCCGATTCATCGCAAACTTTCCAAGCGCGAATATTCTTCGCAAAATTCCCCAATTCGTATCTGCCGGGCCTCCAGGCAGCAAGCTGCAGTGTAAGACATTCCCTTCCCGTTGCAACGAACTCCGCTTCAAACCCGATAAAATGGCGGTTCGGTTGAGCGGTTCTAACCGTGTACTTAATCATTTCTTCTTGCGAATTGCTTTTTCAATGGGCTCACCTGTTACAGCATCAGGCAGAGATATACCGCACATCATACTCACTGTAGGTGCTATGTCCGTGATACTATATCGTGCGAATGTTTCACCGGGCTCTACTCCATACCCGAAGAAAATGGCGGGCACGTGTGTATCATAGGCAAATGGAGAACCATGCGTTGTGCCGCTCATACCATACTCGATGTAACCGGGATCGAGCACGTAAATAACATCGCCTGATCGCTTTGCATCAAATCCCTGCTGAATCATATCCTTCACCAATTCACCCCCGCGCGACTGACTCAAATCGGAAGCTGTATACGCATTCATGATCTCAGGAAAAGTTAGGCACAATTGCGCAACTTCGTATTGAATTTCCTTCAAGCTTAATCGCTTGGCTTGAATATGACGGTGGTTCAAAAAAACATTTTGATTGCTTTCGTTCAACACCCAGTCACCTTCTCCATAGCGCTTTGCCAGCGTATCCTCCAGAAATAATTCCAGTTTGTCGCTCTTCCAATAACCTCCAATAGCCTTGCGTTTTGCCGTGTAGCTGGGGGTAGGTGCTCCACCGTGATCAGCCGAAAGAAAGACGGCGTAATTACCCTTTCCAACATTTTCATCCAAGAAGCGCAAAAACAAACCGAGCTCTTCGTCGAGACGCAAATAACAATCTTGCGTCTCCATAGCCTGTATTCCAAACTGATGTCCGATGTAATCAGTTGATGAAAAACTCATGCACAACATGTCCGTGTATGCATCTGCGCCCAATTTCTCTTGTTGAATCAGTTCACGCGCAAAATCAACCGTCAAACTGTTTCCGAAAGGAGTTGCCTTCAGCAATTCATAATTACCATTTGCGGCTTTGAGTGCGGGCAAATCGTAAGGAAAAGTTGGCTTCGTTGTGCCCTTGAAAGGTGTTTCATGCGCATTGTTATCCGCTGCGCTCTCATCGTAAATCGATGCGTCGCGCAGCAAATTCCATGTTTGAGCCAAATACGCATCGGCCTTTTTCTGTCTGTTGAATTCAGTGACCCATGCCGGCAATGCGTTCATATACCAATTGCTGGTTGCCCACACACCTTCCTCTGCACCCACAAACCAATAGGCAGCATCGGCAGTGCGCCCAGCCGGCAGAGTGGCTCCGCGGTCCTTCATGGCAATTCCCATAACTTTTCCTCTTCCGTTGGTTTGGCTGCGAATCATATCGCCCAAGGTTGAAGCGGTGAGGTAATGCGGTGACATATGTCCCGACTTGGAAGTAGTGCCTACACCTGCCACAGATGTATCGGATGAGCAATAGATCATAGTATTGCTCGAACGATCGTACCAATCGTTCTGAATGATGCCGTGATAGGCAGGAGTGGTTCCCGTAAATATCGAAGCATGCCCCGGTCCTGTGTAGGTCGGTATGTAGTTGTAGTGCAAGTTGTGGCAAATAAAACCCTCGTCGACCAGCCGGCGAAAACCGCTTTTACCGAAGTCGTTCCAATAGCGCAACAAATAATCGTAGCGCATCTGGTCAACCGTAATTCCAACGATTAATCGGGGGGCCTGCCCCATGGTTCCTGCATTCGACTGAGCAACTATTTCGGCTGGTCGGCAGGAAATCATGCACAACACCGCAACAGAAGCAACCACTAAATAACAAATCGATTTCATAGGGCCTAAATTAAGAGGGCCGAGCCATGCCAAATCAACAAGTCCAAACTTTAATGACTCAGTTACGCACTCACATGCGTTGATACCATTGGGCAATGAAATAAAACAACAACAAGCTCAATAAGACGCTCATCACTACATACGTCCATGCGAGCATGGTGTGTCCTGCTTTCATCAGCTGCATGGTTTCCAAACTGAATGTGGAAAACGTGCTGAGGCCGCCGCAAAAACCAACAGCCGCCAGTTGCCAAAGCAATTCATTTTCTGACTTTACACCCGAAGCGAATAGCCAACCGATAACGGCTGCCGCGAGCGCATTCGCTATAAGCGTAGCCCATGGAAATAATCCGGTAAGCGGTGCCATGATTGATCCAAGTGCAAAACGTACCAGCGACCCCAATCCACCACCGATAAATACCATCAGCCATTTCATGCGGCTACCTCTCTTTTTTCAAACTTTCCGAACAACCAATACATGAGCAGCCCTGCGAGTGTCCCGTAGAAAAAACCTACCAAAACATCGAGCGGATAGTGAACGCCGAGATAGATGCGGCTATATCCTATAAGCACCACCCACGCGGCCAGGGCGGCATAGACCCATCTGCTCATCGGCTTCATGAGTAAGACAAAAAAAACAGTCACTCCGGCAAAATTGCTGGCATGGTTGGAAAAGAATCCGTAACGACCACCCTTGTAATAATTACCCAGCTCATCTTGCACCATGTGCACCAATCCTTGCAAACGAGGATTGTGTGTAGGACGCAATCGCATGACCGTTTCCTTGACTGTTTTAACAGCAACAAAATCGGTCAGAAAAAGAAGACAAGCGATACAAAGCAAGGCAATTACGGCATTGAGTTTTGACTTCCTGGAAAACAGCATAAAGACCATCCATACATATATCGGTGCCCACATCCACATCTTACTTGCATACCACATCAACGTATCGCACAGTGTGCAATGTGCGCCATTGAGAAGCAAAAACAACTCTTCATCCAGTTGCTTGATTGTATCAATCATGCCGCTAGCTGCTAATTGTAGATTGAATCGATTTCTGCCTTCCAGTTGGCGCAAATCTGTTTGCGCTTCAGCTTCAAGGTAGGTGTAATTTCAGCGGCGTCGATGGTGAATGCACGAGGCAATAATCGAAATGCCTTTACTTGTTCCCAAGTTCCAAAACGTGCGTTGATGCGATTAATTTCTTCTTCCACCATTTTCAAAACACGAACATCCTTGAGCCAATTCAGTTCCTGATCAACGGCAATACCGGCTCTTGCGGCCCATTCCTTCAGCGCCCCATACTCAGGCACAATGAGGGCCGCCGGAAACTTTTGTCCGTCACCCACAACGATAATTTGCTCAATGTAAATGCTTTCCTTCATAGCATTCTCTACCACCTGCGGCGCAACATACTTCCCACCGGAGGTCTTGAACAATTCCTTTTTGCGATCAGTAATTCTCAAGAATCCGTCCTTTATCTCTCCGATATCACCCGTTGAAAACCAGCCATCCTTCAATACCTCTGCAGTCTTCTCCGGCTCGCGGTAATACCCCATCATAACGTTTGGACCCTTGCATAAAATCTCACCGTCCTCGGCAATTTTCACCTCCACATCGGCGATTACTTTTCCTACCGTGCCGGGTCGCAACATGGAAGGCTTACGCAGTGTATTCACTGAAATGACCGGTGAAGTTTCAGTAAGACCATAGCCTTCCAAAACCGGAATACCGGCACCGTTGAAAAACTTAGCGAGGCGCATTTGCAGCGCAGCACTTCCCGAAGCTACACCGCGAATTTCTGTCAAACCCAACGCTGCCTTCACTTTCGAGAAAACAAGTTTACGGGCAATACTCAACTGAAACTCATACCACGCTCCGTTAGCTCCATCGGGCTCCCAGCGAAGCGCCAAATCGTGCGCCCACGAAAACAACTTCTTCTTAATGCCGGTGTTGGCCATGCCCTTCAGATAAATTCCATCGTAGAACTTTTCGAACAAGCGTGGTACCCCGGTAAAAATATGCGGGCGCGCTACAGCCAAATCGTCCTTAATTGTATCCATGCCGCCGAGGTACATATGAATACCATTGGCTATATACATGTAGTGCAGCATGCGCTCATAGATATGCGAAACAGGCAAGAAACTTAGGCAATGACTCTTACCCTTCTCGAGCAATGGCAAACGCTCTTCGCAATTGATTGCGTTGCTCGCTATGTTGCGATGGCTTAGCATTACACCCTTCGGCAAACCTGTTGTGCCCGATGTATAAATAATGGTTGCCAAATCTTCCTCTTTCACCTCCTTGCTCAAGCGATCCAACTCACCATCTGGAATCGATTGACCCAATTCAAATAGCGACGTCCAATTAAGCGCTCCTTCAACACGATCGAACGTATAAACTTCTTGTAAGGAAGAGCACTTCGATTGTATTCCTTTAATCTTATTGTATAGCTCATCGTTCGAAACAAAACAGAAACGGGCCTCGGCGTGATTCAAAATATACTCACAATCATCCGGCGTCATGGTTGGGTAGATGGGCACATCGACCGCGCCAATTTGCATAATGGCATGATCCATCACATCCCACTCGTGTCGATTGGCATGCGTAATCAGTGCAACCCGATCGCCGGGCTTCACTCCCAAGGCAATCAACCCAAGGCTTGCCCGTTGCATCTGATCCACAAAATCGCGGGTTGAAATACCGACCCATTGGCCGCCAACCTTGGAGGTCATCATTTGCTCAAGTGGATAACGTTCCAATTGGTAGTAGGCAAAATCAAACAGTCGCTTCGGTGAAATCATAAGACATTCGTTTTGGGTAAAATTATTGAAGGCTGCGAGAAAAATGGTCGCTTCCTGCAAATTCAGTCAATCGTCCTATTTTCGCGCTCAAATTACGAGCTATGAAAAAAATCGCTGTTGTGGGTGCAGGTCAAATGGGAAATGGAATTGCGCACGTTTTTGCACAGAATGGTTTTCCTGTTAACCTCATCGATCTAAAGCAAGAGGCGTTGGACAAGGCATTCGCCACCATTAGCAAAAACCTCGATCGTCAAATTACCAAAGGATCACTTACCGAGGAAGCAAAAGCCTCCACGCTGGCGAATATCAGCCTTTGCACGGATATGTCGACTGCTTGCTCTGACCGCGATTTAATAGTTGAGGCTGCAACAGAAAACATTGACTTAAAAATCAAGATTTTCGGCCAGCTCGATTCGTTTGCTCCCGCACATTGCATCTTGGCGACCAATACATCATCGATTTCCATCACTCAAATTGCAGCCGCCACACATCGCCCGCAACTCGTAATTGGTATGCACTTCATGAATCCAGTTCCGGTGATGAAGTTGGTCGAGGTTATTCGCGGATATTCAACAACAGACGAAGTAACGGAGCAGGTTATCCAACTTTCAACTTCCATCGGAAAAATTCCGGTTGCCGTAAATGACTATCCGGGGTTTGTTGCAAACAAGATACTCATGCCGATGATAAACGAAGCAATTTGCACGCTATACGAAGGCACTGCAGGAGTGGAAGAGATAGACACAATTATGAAACTGGGAATGGCTCATCCCATGGGGCCGCTTCGCCTTGCTGACTTCATCGGTCTCGACACCTGCCTTTCGATATTACGCGTTCTGCACGACGGATTCGGCAATCCGAAATACGCACCATGTCCATTGTTGGTTAACATGGTAATGGCCGGTAAGTTGGGCGATAAAAAAGGAGAGGGCTTCTACAATTACGCTGACCCTAAGAACCCTGTCGTGTCAGCATCCTTCAGAAAAGCCTAAACAATTACTCTGCTGTCTCTTCTCCCGATTGCGGATCTGCGAAGTCAAGCATGTCCTTGGCCTGAAGAATATTGTACCACGTGAGTAGTTTACGTATATCGGATTCGTACACTCGTTCCTCATCGTAGTCGGGAAGGATTTTCTTCATTGCGTCTCTCAGTGCCACACCATCACTTTTCGGGTCGGGTGCAGGGCCACCATCAAATGCTGCCTTTGCCTTGTTAAAAATCTCACGCAATGGAACGTCTTCCTCATAGGTAAACATGGTGATGTCGCCTAAAGCGCTTACCTTTTGTGTAGGATGCACGGGCATGCGCTTGCCATCCACCAACGACTCAACGATAATAGTGGAACGACCACCTGTAATAAGCTTAAATATGCCTGGCTTTCCTGCAACGGAAAGAACTTTTTCCAACTCAGTCTTCATAGAAGCAATAAAAATTTGGCGGCAAATATCGTAGAACTCCATGTGAAATGCACCGACACGATGGGTTTGTGTATAAAACTCACTACTGCCGCGCACCGAATGGCACATCACTTAACCAGTGCAGCTCCGTTTGCTCGGTGCGATAATGACAACACGAAGTATGAAGCCCATTGGTAATGAGCAAATAATCGGCCCCTAACGAGCGATTGTAAAGCGCAGCTTGGTCTAGCACAGCCTGATTGATGTTTACGTCCGGAGCTTTGCATTCGGCCACTAGCACAGGTTTCATGTCGGAGTTGCGAATAACTACATCTGCCCTTCGGGTCAGGCCATTGTAGTGCAAGGTC